>NZ_DLNW01000022.1:92364-92492 GCF_002478435.1 Pseudomonas sp. UBA7500
TTCAAGACCCTGGCCACGGTCAAGAGCAAGGAATACAAGGGCAGCCGCAGCAACGAGCTGCGCATCGACGACACCACCAGCGAGATCAGCATCGCGTTGCGCAGCGACCATGGCGCCAGTGCGATCAA
>NZ_DLNW01000023.1:0-117177 GCF_002478435.1 Pseudomonas sp. UBA7500
TAGGGGTTTTGTCTTTGTGGGCTGAAAGTTTCCTGCAAGGCGGGCATAAAAAAACCACCTTGGGAGGTGGTTTTTTTACGTAATACGATTCAGGCCAGCGGGTCCGTCCTGTCCTTCTCGTCGGTGCCTTCTGCCGACAGTGTCTGTGAACCTGCCAGTGCATTGACCGCATCCATCTGTTGAGGCGGTTGCAGCTTGGCCATGGTTTTTATCTCCATTTCTTCCTTGATGCGTTGAGCGATCTGCTTGTCGATCAGTTCTTTCTTCTCAGGGGGTAACTCTTCGTATTCTTCAAGGCTCAGCCCAAGTTCGCGCAGCATCTTTTCGCGAATTTTCTGCTCGGGAGACAGTGCCATGTAGTCGCGAAACTCTTGCAAGGCAGTGCTCTCTGGTTCTTTCGTGTCGAAGATCTCTTCCAGGTTCTGCAGACTGACCTTGAACTTTGCGAACGCTTCTTGCTGGTTGTCGTGAAAGCGCTGCTCGGAGTGACTGGCACTCCCGCGCGTGTCGGACGTCGACTGAATGGCAACTGAAACAGGTACATACGGCACAGCATCGCTGTCTGTAGAAACACTGCTACGTTGCTGAGTGGTAGCGGCTACCTGCCAACCATAATCATTGATGATGCTCACCTGAAGGTCTCCCGATACTGTGCAGAGCAAGGGAAGAGCAAGGGCTGTGCCAGTTACCTCACGCTCTGAACCCTCTGTATTACAAGGGGGCAGCAATGCTCGGCCGTTTACTCTGGCACGCTGTTGCCCCAAAGAGGAGGATGATTGCCGCAGGCGGCAACAGCCAAGGCCTGCAGTTGGACGTGCGGTCGGTTCCGCCTGCCGCTTCCATTCTTTCGCGAGTATATTGTTCGAAATTTCGCGCAGGCTTTGGCGCATAACAATCGGCAGCACCATCATTGAGCTGGGGCGTAGTTGCTGGACAGGGGAGAGTGTCCATGAGTGAGAATACCGCTTGCGTGATGGCGCCATTGAGCGACCTGGGGCAAGAGCAACTGCAAACCCTTCTGGACCTGGTCAGTGATGGCATCTGGGACTGGAACGCCAACACCGGGCATGTCTATCGCAACCCGGGTTGGTATCGCATGCTGGGCTACCCCAGCCACTCGCTGGACAATACGGTGTTCACCTGGGAAAACGTCATTCACCCCGAGGACTACCCGCGGGTGATGGCCTGCTTCGAGGACTACCTGAGCCAGCGCGCGCCAAGCTACCAGGTGGAGTACCGTTGCCGTTGCAAGGATGGCAGCTACCTGTGGATCGAGGACAGCGGGCATGTGGTTGCGCGCAACCCTGATGGGTCGGTGGCCAGGATGTTCGGTGCACACCGCAACATCGACGACCGCAAGCGCCTGGTTGCCCATCTGGAGCAGCGCAACAGCTCGCTGGAGTCACTGATTGCCGAACGGACCCGGGAACTGTGCTGGGTGAACGAGCAACTGAAACGTCAGCTCGATGAGAACCGTGACCTGGCCGAGCGCGACTCGTTGACCCTGGCGGCCAATCGTTATCGCCTGGAAAAGGCCCTGCTTCAGGAATGCGAACGTGCCGGCCGCTTTCGTTTGCCCTTGAGCCTGATCCTGATGGATTTCGACGATTTCAAGCCGATCAATGATCGTTACGGCCACGCCCGTGGCGATACCGCCCTGGTAGAGGTGGTCGAACAGATCCGTAAGTGTGTCGGCCCCGAGCACCTGCTTGCCCGATGGGGGGGTGACGAGTTCATGGTGTTGATGCCAGGGAGTGACCTGCAGGCAGCAATGGCGGTAGCCGATGCCATCCGCCAGCAGGTGTTGAGGTTGCCCCCAATTGGCGAGCACCGCGTCACATTGAGTTTTGGCATCGCCCAGTGGCGTGGCGGCGAGCGCCCGGAGCAACTGGTCGCCCGTGCCGACCAGGCGCTCTATCGCGCCAAGGCCGGCGGCAAGAACCAGATCGCCTGATGCCTGGGCGTCGATGATCGACGCCCAGTGGTTCTGGCTACAGGTGCAACGCGTGCCCCAAGGCACGCAATGCAGCCTCCTGCACAGCCTCTCCGAGGGTAGGGTGGGCATGGATGGTTCCGGCCACATCCTCGAGCCGGGCGCCCATCTCCAGTGATTGTGCAAACGCGGTAGACAGTTCCGAAACCCCCACGCCGACAGCCTGCCAGCCCAGGATCAGATGATTGTCGCGACGCGCCACCACGCGTACGAAGCCGCTTTTGGATTCCAGCGTCATGGCCCTGCCATTGGCCGCGAACGGGAACTGCGCAACGATGCAATCCAGGCCTTGCTGTTGTGCGGCCTCGGGTGTCTTGCCTGCCACCACCACCTCGGGGTCGGTAAAGCACACTGCCGCGATGGCCACCGGATCGAAAACCCGCTGCTTGCCGGCGATGAGTTCGGCCACCATCTCGCCCTGGGCCATGGCGCGGTGGGCCAGCATCGGCTCGCCGCTCAGATCGCCGATTGCCCACACATTGCGCATGCTGGTCTGGCAACGCTCATCGATGGCAATGGCAGAGCCATTCATCTTGAGCTCCAGGGTTTCCAGGTTGAACCCTTGAGTGCGTGGCCGACGTCCTACGGCAACCAGCACCTGATCGGTTTCCAGCCTCAACTGTTCGCCATGCGGGTCCCTGATCTGCAGGCACTGGGTGGCGTTATCGAAGCCTTCGACGCTGTGCTTGAGGTACAGCGTCATGCCCAGTTTCTTCAGCGACTCGGCTACCGGCTGAGTGAGCTCGCTGTCATACGTAGGCAGGATACGCTCGCGCGCTTCCACCACGCTTACCTCGACCCCCAGCTTGCGGTAGGCAATACCCAGCTCCAGGCCGATATAGCCTGCACCCACCACCGTCAGGCGCCTTGGCAGGCGTTGCGGGGCCAGGGCTTCGGTGGACGAGATGATCGCGCCGCCCAGTGGGAGCATGGGCAGCTCCACACTGCTGGAGCCTGTGGCGAGCAGCAGGTGCTCGCACTGAATGCGCTGGCCTTCGACGTCGACGGTTTTGCCGTCGACGATCCTTGCCCAGCCATGAATCACCGTCACGCCGTGTTTCTTCAGCAAGGCGGCAACGCCGCTGGTCAGGCGGTCGACGATGCCGTCCTTCCAGGCCACGCTCTGGGTAATGTCCAGGCTGGGAGCCTGTACCTTGATCCCCAGGCTGGAGTGCTGGCTGTGCTGACAAGTCTGGTGGAACTGCTCCGCTACATGGATCAGTGCCTTGGATGGAATACAGCCGATGTTCAGGCAGGTGCCGCCCAGTGCCTGGCCTTCGACCAGTACAGTGGGGATGCCCAGTTGACCGGCACGAATCGCCGCGACATAACCGCCGGGGCCGCCCCCAATGATCAGCAGGGTGGTATTGAGAGTCTGCATGGTCACTCCACAAACAGGCTGGCAGGTTGTTCGAGCAGGCCGCGGATGGCCTGGATGAAGAGCGCGGCGTCCATGCCGTCGACCACACGATGGTCGAACGAACTGGACAGGTTCATCATCTTGCGCACCACGATCTGGCCGTTGACCACCATTGGCCGCTCGACGATGCGGTTGACCCCGACAATGGCCACCTCCGGCGTGTTCACCACCGGTGTGCTGACGATGCCGCCCAGTGCGCCGAGGCTGGTGAGCGTAATGGTCGAGCCGGACAGCTCTTCACGGCTGGCCTTGTTGTTGCGGGCGGCGTTGGCTACCCGGGCGATCTCGCTGGCATTGCTCCACAGGCTGCCGGCCTCGGCATGGTGCAGCACCGGTACCATCAGCCCGTTGTCGCCCTGGGTGGCGATACCCACATGCACTGCACCATGGCGGGTAATGAGCTGGGCTTCGTCGTCATAGGTGGCGTTGATCTGCGGGAATTCGCGCGCGGCGATCACCATTGCCCGTACCAGGAAGGGCAGCAGGGTCAGCTTGCCGCGGCTGTCACCATGCTTCTTGTTCAGGTGCACGCGCAGTTCTTCCAGCGCGGTCACGTCGATTTCCTCGACATAGCTGAAGTGCGCGACGCGGCGCTTGGCATCCTGCATGCGCTGCGCGATCTTGCGGCGCAGGCCGATCACTGGCACCTGCTCGTTGTCGTCACGCCTTGCATAGCCACCGGGGCCCGATGCACTGCTGGTACTCGGTTGAACGAGAAAAGCGTCCAGGTCTTCGTGCAGGATGCGCCCGGCAGGGCCACTACCATGTACATAGCGCAGCTCTATGCCCGCATCCAGCGCGCGCTTGCGCACCGCCGGGGAGGCCAGCGGACGCTCGTTGGCCTCACGTGGCACGATCGTCGGTGAACGCTGTGCGTTGCCTGAAGATGCCGCTGCCGGGGTAGACACGACGGCGGGCTGGGGTTGGGCTTCGGGTACGCTGGCCTTCGGTGCGGCAGCTACCGCAGGCGGCGTGGCTGCTGCCGGCTTGCCGGCGCCTTCCTGATAGTTGCCGGCCCCTTCGACCTCGATGCGAATCAGCTCGCTGCCTACGGCCATGACCTCACCGGGCTGGCCGCCCAGGGCCAGCACCTTGCCGGTGACCGGCGAAGGAATTTCCACGGTGGCCTTGTCGGTCATGACGTCGGCGACCACCTGATCTTCGGTGACGGTATCGCCGACCTTTACGAACCACTCCACCAGCTCAACCTGTGCGATGCCTTCGCCGATGTCCGGCATCTTGATGACGTGCGTGCCCATTCAGACCTCCATGACCCGTTTCAATGCCGCACCCACTCGCGATGGGCCGGGGAAGTACGCCCATTCCTGCGCGTGCGGGTAGGGGGTGTCCCAACCGGTGACGCGTTCGATCGGGGCTTCGAGGTGATGGAAGCAGTGCTCCTGTACCAGCGCTACCAGCTCGGCGCCAAAGCCGCAGGTGCGGGTGGCTTCGTGCACGACCACACAGCGGCCGGTCTTCTTCACCGACTCGACGATGGTCTCCAGGTCCAGTGGCCAGAGGCTGCGCAGGTCGATGACCTCGGCGTCGATGCCGGTCTCTTCGGCAGCCACCTGGGATACATACACCGTGGTGCCGTAGGTCAGTACCGTCACCGCATTGCCTGGGCGGGTGATGGCAGCCTTGTCCAGTGGCACGGTGTAGTAGCCATCCGGTACGGCGCTGGCGGGGTGTTTGGACCAGGGCGTTACCGGCCGGTCGTGGTGCCCGTCGAAAGGGCCGTTGTACAGGCGCTTGGGCTCCAGGAAGATCACCGGGTCGTCGTTTTCGATCGAGGCGATCAACAGGCCCTTGGCGTCGTAGGGGTTCGAAGGCATCACGGTACGCAGGCCGCAGACCTGGGTGAACATCGCCTCCGGGCTCTGGCTGTGGGTCTGGCCGCCGTAGATGCCGCCACCGCACGGCATGCGCAGGGTCAGCGGGGCCACGAACTCGCCGGCGGAGCGGTAGCGCAGGCGGGCCATCTCCGAGACGATCTGGTCCGAGGCAGGGTAGAAGTAGTCGGCAAACTGGATTTCCACCACAGGGCGCAGGCCATAGGCACCCATGCCCACGGCGGTGCCGACGATACCGCTTTCGGAGATCGGTGCGTCGAACACCCGCGACTTGCCGTACTTGTTCTGCAGCCCTTCGGTGCAGCGGAACACGCCGCCGAAGTAACCGACGTCCTGGCCATAGACGACAACATTGTCATCGCGCTCAAGCATGATATCCATGGCCGAACGCAGGGCCTGGATCATGGTCATGGTGGTAGTCGCCATGGCGGTTTCCAACTGGATAGTGGTGTTGTGATCGTTCATGTCAGATCCCCAGTTCCTGGCGCTGGCGCCGCAGGTGTTCCGGCATTTCCTTGTACACATCCTCGAAAATGCTCGCCGGGCTGGGCATCTGCCCGCCGGCCAGGGTGCCGTACTGCTCGGCTTCCTTCTGCGCACTGATGATTTCGGCTTCCAGCTCAGCAGTCACCGCCTGATGCTCTTGCTCCGACCAGTGCCCGATGGCCACCAGGTGCTGCTTGAGGCGGGCGATCGGGTCGCCGAGGGGGAAGTGGCTCCAGTCGTCGGCCGGACGGTACTTGGACGGGTCGTCCGACGTGGAGTGCGGCCCGGCGCGGTAGGTCACCCATTCGATCAGGGTCGGGCCCAGGCCGCGGCGGGCACGTTCGGCGGCCCAGCGCGAGGCCGCGTACACCGCGATGAAGTCGTTGCCGTCGACCCGCAGCGAAGCGATGCCACAGCCAACGCCGCGGCCGGCGAAGGTGGTGGATTCACCACCGGCGATGGCCTGGAAGGTGGAGATGGCCCACTGGTTGTTGACCACGTTGAGAATCACCGGGGCCTGGTACACGTGTGCGAAGGTCAGCGCGGTGTGGAAGTCCGACTCGGCCGTAGCACCATCGCCGATCCAGGCCGAAGCGATCTTGGTATCGCCCTTGATGGCCGAGGCCATGGCCCAGCCGACCGCCTGCACGAACTGGGTCGCCAGGTTACCGCTGATGGTGAAGAAGCCGGCTTCGCGCACCGAGTACATGATGGGCAGTTGGCGACCCTTGAGCGGGTCGCGCTCGTTGGACAGCAGCTGGCAGATCATTTCCACCAGCGACACGTCGCGGGCCATCAGGATGCTCTGCTGGCGGTAGGTGGGGAAGCACATGTCGCTGCGGTTCAAGGCCAGTGCCTGGCCGCTGCCGATGGCTTCCTCGCCCAGACTCTGCATGTAGAAGGACATCTTCTTCTGGCGCTGCGCAACGACCATGCGGCTGTCGAACAGCCGGGTCTTGAGCATCGCGCGCATGCCTTGGCGCAGCACTTCGGGGCCGATGTCCTCGGCCCAGGGGCCAAGCGCACGGCCCTGTTCGTCGAGCACGCGGATCAGCCCGTAGGCAAGGTCGGCGGTACCGGCGGGTTCGGCATCGATGGCGGGTTTGCGGACCTGACCGGCGTCATTCAGACGCAGGTAGGAAAAATCGGTCTGGCAGCCTGGCCGGCCTGTAGGCTCGGGCACATGCAGACGCAGGGGGGCGTACTCGTTCATGCTTTTTTACGCTCGCTCTGTCTTGTGTTTTTGTTGAGCTTTGAAGCGGTCGCTACTGAACCCGGCTTGTGACCGGAGAGTCAGTCTTGCCTACATCATATTCCGCTGGCGGAAGAATATTTTTCTCAAGTTCATTGCCTTTGGGCTGGCTTGCGGATAAACATTCTTCAAAAGAACAAGAAGCAGGTGAATTTGTCTCATGCGCAAACTGGATCGTACTGACATCGGCATTCTCAACAGCCTTCAGGACAATGCCCGCATCACCAACGCCGAGCTGGCCCGTTCGGTAAATCTGTCGCCCACCCCCTGTTTCAACCGGGTCAAGGCGCTGGAGGAGCTTGGCGTGATTCGCCAGCAGGTGACCTTGCTGTCGCCCGAAGTGCTGGGGCTGGACGTGAACGTGTTCATCCACGTCAGCCTGGAAAAACAGGTGGAGCAATCGCTGCACCGCTTCGAAGAGGAAATCGCCGAGCGCCCGGAAGTGATGGAGTGCTACCTGATGACCGGCGACCCGGATTACCTGCTGCGTGTACTGCTGCCGAGCATCCAGGCCCTGGAGCGGTTTCTGGACTACCTCACCCGCTTGCCCGGGGTGGCCAATATTCGCTCCAGCTTCGCCCTCAAGCAGGTGCGCTACAAGACTGCGCTGCCGCTGCCGGCCAACGGTATTACGCTGCCAGGCACAGTGTAGACAGCTTCTACGGGTTGGCTGGCGGCGTTCGTCCAGCGATCGGGACTATATGGTGCTTGATATTTTTAACACCCCCGGACTATGTTGTTCGGGTCGCCGTTCGCGGCTTGTTAAAAATAACAAGGATCAAGTCATGACGACCAATGGCCAACGTTCTCTCGCCGAGCGATTGACGGGCATTGATGAAATCGAATGCGTCACCCCCGACCTCAATGGCGTGCCTCGCGGCAAGGTGATGACCGCCGAGGGGTTCCTGGAAGGGCGGCGCCTGCAGATGGCACGCGGCGTGCTGCTGCAGTGCATCATGGGCGGATACCCTGCGGCACGCTTCTATGGCAGCGACGACGGCGACCTTGCCCTGGCGGCCGACCCCCTGCATATCTACCGCCTGCCCTGGAGCGACGAACCAAGGGCACTGGCGATCTGCGATGCCAATGAGCTCGATGGACAGAGCTCGGGCTTGTCCACCCGCGGCCAGCTCAAGGCGGTGATCGAGCGGTATCGCACGCACGGCCTGGCGCCAGTGGTGGCCACCGAACTCGAGTTCTTCGTGTTCGCTCCCAATCCCGACCCGAGCCAGCCGTTCCTGCCGCCCACCGGGCTGGACGGTCGGCGCGAGGACGGCCATTCGGCGTTCAGTGTCAGTTCCAACAATGGCCTGCGCCCGTTCTTCAGCGAGGTCTACCGTTGCATGGAGGCCCTGGGCCTGCCGCGCGACACCTTCATGCACGAGATGGGCGTCAGCCAGTTCGAGATCAACCTGCTGCACGGTGACCCGCTGCTGCTTGCCGACCAGACCTTCCTGTTCAAGCACCTGCTCAAGGAGGTTGCGCTCAAGCATGGCCTGAATGTGGTGTGCATGGCCAAGCCGCTGGCCAGAACTCCAGGCAGTTCGATGCACATTCACCAGAGCGTGGTCGAGATCGACAACGGCCGCAACGTGTTCAGCGACGCCCAGGGGCAGCCCACGCCCGCCTTCTATCACTTCATCGGCGGCCAGCAGGCGTGCATGGCCGACTTCACCGCGTTGTTCGCGCCCAACGTCAATTCCTATCAGCGCCTGTGTCACCCCTATGCCTCGCCCAACAATGCCTGTTGGTCTGAAGACAACCGCGCTGCGGGCCTGCGTATTCCTGCCAGCGCACCGGTAGCGCGCAGGGTCGAGAACCGCCTGCCCGGGGCCGATACCAACCCCTACCTGGCCATCGCCGCCAGCCTGGCGGCCGGCTTGTACGGCATCGAACAGCAACTGGAGCCGGCGCCAGCGATCCAGGGCGAATTCGAGGTGCCCGACAACCTGTCACTGCCCTGCACGCTGCACGCGGCACTGGAGCGTCTCAAGCGCAGCCAGTTGGCGAGGGAACTGTTCGGGACTGAGTTCATCGAAGGTTACATCGCGTCCAAGACCCTGGAACTGACCAGCTTCTTCGACGAGATCACCCCGTGGGAGCGGCGCGTGCTGGCGGCACAGGCGTAACTGCGGGGCGGCAATGCCGCCTGGCGCCAGGGTAAGCGGAGGCAGGTGGCAGCCATGATCGAGATCATGGTTTGTCACCTGTTTTTTTATGCCCGGCCCGCCGCGTCGGCGTTTTTTTCACTTATGCTTTCAAGCAGTTTTTTCACCTGCTCAAGGGGCCCTCAGGGACGTCGATGCGAAGTATCTGGAAGTCTTTTCGCGCGCTGTATTTCGCCGCATTGATGATGTTGATCGGTTCCGGCCTGTTGAGCACCTACCTGGCCCTGCGCCTGGCGGCCGATCAGGTCGACAGCCTGTGGGTCGGTGCGCTGATGGCGGCCAACTATTTCGGCCTGGCGCTGGGGGGCAAGATCGGTCACCGGCTGATCGCCAGGGTGGGGCATATCCGCGCCTACGCTACGTGTGCCGGCATCGTCGGCGCAGCGGTGCTTGGTCATGGTCTGGTCAGCTGGCTGCCGGCCTGGCTGCTGCTGCGGGTGATCGTCGGCCTGGGCATGATGTGCCAGTACATGGTGATCGAGAGCTGGCTCAACGAACAGGCCGACGCCAAGCAGCGTGGGGCGGTGTTCAGCGGTTACATGATCGCCTCCTATCTGGGCCTGGTACTGGGCCAGCTGATTCTGGTGGTTCACCCGCAGCTGGGCCTGGAGCTGCTGATGCTGGTGGCCATGTGCTTTGCGCTGTGCCTGGTTCCGGTGGCCCTAACCCGGCGCATCCACCCCGCACCGCTGCGTCCGGCCCCCATGGAGCCGCGGTTCTTCATCAAGCGCGTCCCCCAGTCGCTGAGTACGGTGCTGGGGGCGGGGCTGATCGTGGGGTCGTTCTATGGTCTGGCGCCTCTGTACGCCTCCAAGCAGGGGCTCAGTACAGAACAGGTCGGTGTGTTCATGGGCTGCTGCATCTTTGCCGGCCTGCTGGTGCAGTGGCCATTGGGCTGGTTGTCGGACCGTTACGACCGGGCCGTGCTGATTCGCAGTGTGGCGGTGGGGCTGGCCGTCACCTCCCTGCCATTGGCGCTGCTGCCGAGCGTGCCGCTCGAGGTGCTGTTCATCACCGGTTTTGCGGTCTCGCTGCTGCAGTTCTGCCTCTACCCGCTGGCGGTGGCGTTTTCCAACGACCACGTTGAAAGCGAGCGACGGGTCTCGCTCACCGCGATGCTGCTGGTGACCTATGGCGTGGGGGCGAGCATCGGGCCGCTGGTGGCCGGTGTGCTGATGAAGACCCTGGGCGACCAGATGCTGTACGCGTTCTTCTGTTTCTTCGCGCTGGTGCTGGTGTGGCGCATCCGTCCCAAAGCTGTTACCAACCTGCATCAGGTCGAGGATGCGCCATTGCTTCACGTAGCGATGCCGGCGGCAGGTTCACCGCTGTCTGCGGCGCTCGACCCGCGGGTTGATGAGCAGGTGGTGCAGGATCAGATGCAGGCACCGGTAGGTGCCGAAGATACCGAGGAGGAGGGCTCGCCCGGGGAGGCTGAGGGCGTCGAACCTGTCAAGCCTGCGCCAGAAGTGTGAGTGGCGTGGGGGCAGATAGTGGCGAAGGGCTGCGTCTGAGTTCCGCCGGCAGGCGGGGCGCCAGGCGCCCCTTTGCGGATGAATCCGTTGCCGCTGAATGGGTAGCTACCCTTGGAAATGTGAAGCGTGATGTCTATCAGTAATCGTCTTTGTCGAAGCGTCGCGCTTCACGTTGCAGCTGGTACACAAAACTTTCGATCTTGCGCGCCATCTGTCCTGTCACGTTATGAAAGCGAATGCCGGCGAAGGTGGCGTTCAAGCGCTCTTCATAGTGCAGGTGGCGCAGCTCGACCATTACCTGAGAAAGCCCCAGCGGCAGGCCGGTAGCAAACTTCTCGTAGACCTGGCCCAACTGCAACCGCTCCTCGATATCGCCCTCGAAGCGAAGCTTGCAGCCAGTAGCCGAAATATCCAGCAGCTTGCCCTTGAGCGGGTGCTCGCCACGCAGTTTCTCGCCGTCGAAAATCACGTCGACCAGTTGCGACAGCTTCAGTGCCGCGCGAAACGCATTGCGACGCTGGTGATAGGTAACTTCTGTGGGCAGGCTGCCGCGGTAGCAGCGTGAGCCGTCAGAGGTGCTGATGCTCAGCGGGGTAGTGCAGTCCCAGGCAATGCGCACGCCGTCATGGAAGCCTTCGATACGGAATGGTTCGCCATTTTCGAGGAAGCGTTCGCCATCGCGCGGGATCATTTCGTCCAGGGCCATGCTGTTGCTGTCCCGGTCTACCTCCACCACATAACTCTGGAAGCGCTGGCTGCGTTCGGGGAACGTGATGATCAGTGGGTCATGGCTCTCTAGCAACATCCGCAAATGAGCGGCAATTTCCAAAGGCGTAGTCAGCACCTTCGGAGGCTGAGGAGCTTCTTCGTCATTGAACACGGTTGATGAATCTCCAGGCAAAAACGACACAGGCAATTGCTGGCATTCTGCCAGCATGAATCGTGCCTTGATAGAGGGGGTCACGCCTGGCTGAGTGCACGAGGCTTTGAAAGCGGCGATGTAGTGCCACGGGCATCGTAGAGCGACGGTGATTCGCCACCCATGAGGATCTTGATCTGGTTTTCGGTGGTGTACTGCTGAAGCTGGATCGCCTGGCCGTTGCGTGCGTTGACCGCCTGGCAATCATTCATCAGCGCAGCCAGCACATCGAGCTGCTCGATGAGCAGGGAGCCCAGGTCCGATTGCTCGGCCATGGCCACTACACCTTCGCGGCTTTGCGGCAGGCCCAGGTTCGCAAGCAGCGCACTACGTCGTTGTCCGCCTTGATCGAGCAGCACCACCAGCGATTGCTTGCGGGCCAGAATATTTTCCAGCAAGGGCATGTCGCGGCCATGCAGGGCCACGGCTTCAGCCTGCAACAACTCGAGCAGTTGTTGCGCTGGAGCAATATCATCTTCGATCAGTTGCAGCAGAGTAGTGTCGTGCATTGGCTGGCTCTTGGTTCTAGCGTCCTGAAGTCAGCGCGCCAGAGGGCTAGCGCTGGGCTTCGAAATTAAGCAGTTTGCTGGCGACGCGCTGGGCGTCCACCTGGTAGCTGCCGTCGGCGATGGCCTGTTTCAACTCGGCCACGCGGGCGCTGTTGACAACCGGTTGATCGCGCAGCTTGTCGCTGACCTGTTGCAACTGCTGGGCCTCGTGGCTCAGGTGTACGGCTTCTCCGCTCTGGCCAGCCTCGGTAGCGCTGGTGGCGGTGCGAGCAGTGGCCGTGCTTTCCTGGCTGTTGCCAGTGCGCACGGCGCCCGTCACGGACGGGGAATTATTCAAACGACTGAAGTCGATGACCATGATCAGAAAACCTCTGGGTGTTTGGACGCTTGCCTTGTTTTCGGCCAACCCGAAAGAAACTTTAGACGCAAATGCAGTGCAGCTTGCGCGGCCAGCCCATCAACCCGGTTCGACACAGTTTAGGAAAAGCGGTTCCTGATCGCCAGCCTTGTTTGTTCTGGCGTCGTGACCCGCTTCACATCGCGACTTCCACCTGCCCTGGTCCAGTGACCCGTGCCTTCACCACCCGTTTGGAGTTCAGATTGCGTACCCGTATCTGTTCACTGATGCCGCCCTTGCTCAAGGCTTCTCCCGGCATGCGCACGCTCAGCGTGCCGCTGCGGGCGATGATGACCACATGATCGCCCTTGCGGACCACTTCGGCCTGCTCCAGATGCAGCGGCGTGAGCACCTGATCGATGACCGTCGGTCGGATGACCTTCAGGCCCACGGCCTGCTCCAGGCTGGTCAGGTAGCCCTGGTTGAGCATGCCCACGTCCCGCTCGCGCAGGCTCACGTCCTGTTCGCCGACCACGCTGTCGCGCTTGAGCGGACGCGCCACGGTCACCACATTGCGAAACAGCCGCACCTGGGCCGGCACGAACACCGTCCACGGGGAGCTGCCATCGCAGCGTACGCGCACGGTCACCCTGCCCAGCGGTTGCGCCGGGCTTTCCAGGGTGGCGCCCAGTTGCTGGTCGCACAGTGGCATGCGCAGGCGCGGGTCGAGGCTGTTGACCTGGATCTCGAAGCGCCCTTCGGTCTGGCTGGTCGCCAGGTAATCCTCGACCGTGAATTCAAGAAACCCCTGAGTGACACCGATAAGCTGTTCAGGCAAGGTGAAAGCGTCAGCCAGAGTTCGAACGCCGGGGGCCAGCAGGCACAGCGCAGCAAGGATGCCGGGCAAGGGGCGGGTCAGGCGTCGGAAAAATGTCGTTTTCGTGTTCATACAGTTAAAAAAGCAAGGCGCGTGCCGACTGCGGTACGACGCTCGAGCATTTGGTCGAGGAGTCTGGCATGGCTGGTGTAATGGATTCGGTTAACCAGCGCACACAACTGGTAGGGCAGAACCGTCTCGAACTGCTGTTGTTCCGCCTCAATGGCGAGCAGCTGTACGGGATCAACGTGTTCAAGGTGCGGGAGGTGCTGCAATGCCCGAACCTGACCGTGATGCCCAAGTCCAACCCGGTGGTGCGCGGTGTGGCGAATATTCGTGGGGCAACCATCCCGATCCTGGATCTGGCGATGGCGACCGGCATGCCCGGTCTGAGTGAAGATGTCAGCAAGAGCTTCGTGATCATCACCGAGTACAACACCAAGACCCAGGGGTTTCTGGTGCACTCGGTCGAACGCATCGTCAACATGAACTGGGAGGAGATCCATCCGCCACCCAAGGGCACCGGTCGTGACCATTACCTGACGGCCGTGACCCGGGTGGACGGCAAGATGGTCGAGATCATCGACGTGGAGAAGATCCTCGCCGAGGTCTCGCCGACCTCCGAGGCGATCTCCCTGGGTGTGGTCGACGAAGAAGTGCAGGTCAAGGCCGTGTCGCTGCGCGTGCTCACCGTGGATGACTCCTCGGTGGCACGCAAGCAGGTCAGCCGTTGCCTGCAGACGGTGGGGGTCGAGGTGGTTGCGCTCAACGACGGCCGGCAGGCGCTGGATTACCTGCGCAAGATGGTCGATGAGGGCAAGCATCCGGAAGAGGAATTCCTGATGATGATTTCCGACATCGAGATGCCGGAAATGGACGGCTATACCCTGACTGCAGAAATCCGCAACGACCCGCGCATGCAAAAGTTGCACATCATCCTGCATACTTCGCTTTCCGGCGTCTTCAACCAGGCCATGGTCAAGAAGGTGGGCGCGGATGATTTTCTCGCCAAGTTCCGGCCGGATGACCTGGCGCAACGCGTGGTCGACCGGATCAAGGCCACCCACTAACGGCCAGGGCTCGTCCCTGGCGTTACACATGATTTAAGAGGCGGCATCATTGTCTACGGGTAATTTGGATTTCGAACAATTCCGGGTCTTCCTGGAAAAAGCCTGTGGCATCCTGCTGGGCGAAAACAAGCAGTATCTGGTCTCCAGCCGTCTCAACAAGCTGATGGAACAGCAGGGCATCAAATCGTTGAGCGAGCTGGTGCAGCGGATCCAGACCCAGCCGCGCAGCGGCTTGCGCGAGCAGGTGGTCGATGCGATGACCACCAACGAAACCCTGTGGTTTCGCGACAACTATCCGTTCGAGGTGCTCAAGAACAAGGTCTTGCCCGAGCAGATCAAGGCCAACCCTGGCCAGCGCCTGCGCATCTGGTCGGCGGCCTGTTCGTCGGGGCAGGAGCCGTACTCGATCTCCATGGCCATCGATGAGTTCGAGCGCAGCAACATCGGGCAATTGAAGATGGGCGCGCAGATCGTCGCCACCGACCTGTCCGGCTCGATGCTGGCCAACTGCAAGACCGGTGAGTACGACAGCCTGGCCATTGCCCGTGGCTTGTCCCAGGAGCGCCTGCAACGCTATTTCGACCCCAAGGGGCCGGGGCGCTGGGCAGTCAAGGCTCCGATCCGCAGCCGCGTCGAGTTTCGTTCGTTCAACCTGCTCGACAGCTACGCGAGCCTGGGCAAGTTCGATATCGTGTTCTGCCGCAACGTGCTGATCTACTTCTCCGCCCAGGTGAAGAAGGACATCCTGCTGCGCATTCACGGCACGCTCAAGCCCGGCGGTTACCTGTTCCTGGGGGCGTCCGAGGCGCTCAACGGGCTGCCCGACCATTACCAGATGGTGCAGTGCAGCCCGGGGATCATCTACCAGGCCAAGTGAAAAGAAAAAGGCCGGTGTCGCGAGACACCGGCCTTTTTCATGCAGCTGCTGTCATCGATCAGAAGTCGTAACGCACCTTGGCCGAGAACACATCGGCGTCAAAGCCCGATTTGCCGATGTAGTCGTAGTTCACGCCCAGGGTCACCGCGCCCAGCTTGTAGTCGGCGCCTACGCCGGCTTCGTAGCTGTTGCGCACGGCCTTGGCGCCGCTGGTGACGAACGGGGTGCTACCCAGCAGGAAGGTCGAGGTGCTCTTGGCTTCGTCCGCCGCGAAGTCATGGTATGCCATCAGGCGAGCCTGTGGCTGCAGGGTGCCGGCGCCCAGCGGATACTCGCCGGCAACGCGCAGGCCTGCGCCCAGCTCGATGGCCTCGTAGCGCTGGTCTTCGACCTTCAGTGCAGCCGACGAACCCTTCTCGCGGTAACCGTCGATGTTCACCAGGCTGTAGCGCGCGGCAATGCGCGGCTCGACCAGCATCTGCGGGTTGATGTGATAGGTGTAGCCACCCACCACGTTCAGGCCCAGCAGGTCGCTGTCGTAATCGGCCTTGGCCGAGGTGCCGGCAATCTTGCGTTTGCTGTCGTTGTCGTTCAAGCCATAGCTCAGGCTGGCATCGACGAAGTAGTTACCCTGCTCGAAGCCGCCGTACAGCGTGAAGGCGTGGCTGTCCACCTTGGTCTGGTTGCCGCTTTTGCCGTTGACGTCGGTGTTGATGAAGCTGTATGCCAGGCCCAGGGTCAGGTTGTCGTTGAGCTTGCCGTCGGCACCCACCGCGATGCCGCGGCTGTAGGCGTTGTAGCCGGCCACGCCGTCGCGCAGGTCCTGGCTGGCATCGCTGTAGAGGGTCTGCACCCACACGCCGGTGTTCTTGAACGCTTCGCCCGAGGAGGCGCCGCGCAGGCTGCTGGTACGGCTGCCGGTGACATTGCTCACCAGGTTCTGGCTGGTGGTGGCTGCCTGGGTGGCGCCGCCGTTGACTTCAGGTGTCAGTTGCTCGGCCAGCTTGGCCAGCTGGGCCTCGTCGGCATTGGCGAAGGCTTGCAGCAGCGGGTCGTTGGCGCTCAGTTTGCTCAGGATGCTGTCGCGGTTCAGGCTGCCCAGGGCCAGTTGGCTGTTGGCCGAGGCACCCTGGCCGACCAGGATGTCGGTGACTTCTTCGGCGCCCTTGCCGGTGACGGTAGCCACCAGCTTGTTGTCCTGCAGGCTGTAGCTGTCGATCTTGAGCAGGGCCGAGCTGCTCACCAGGTTCAGCTTGCCGTTGGCGTCGACATTGTCGGAAGCGTCCAGCAGATCGATGCGCCCGGCCTGGAACAGGTTGTACGTGCTGCCTTGGGCGCTGAAGTCGCTGCCCTGTGCGGCCAGGCGAATCTGTGCGCCCTTGCCGAACTCGGCAGTACCGCTGACGGCCACCACGGCGGTGTCGGCACGGGTGGCGCTGCTCAGGTTCAAGTCCAGCGACGAGTTGCCGGCCACGTACAGGTTGCCGTCGATGGTGGTGTGCGGCTGCACGAAGTTCAGGTGCGCTGGCGCATTGCGGCTGACGCTGCCCACGTCCATCCAGCCGCCCTGGCGCAGACGGATGTTGGCACCGTCGCTGCTGCTGTCGGTGCCGCTGAAGTCCACCTTGCCGTACACCTCGACGGTGGTCAGGTCGATCAGGTTGCCGGTGATCTTGCTGCCGTCCAGCAAGGTCAGGTACACGCTGCGCTCGGTTTCGGAGGCATCGACCGCTTCGTCTTCGGAGATCAGCGTGCCGCTGTTGACGATTTCCAGCCCTGCATAGCTGTTGTACAGCCGGTTGTCATCGTAGGCATCGATGTCGAAGTTGCCGATCACGATGGCCGCATCGGTCGCCTTGATGGTGCCGGTGTTGACGATCTGGCGCTCGGTGGTGGTGAAGCTGGCGCCGTCCACACGGATGCCTTCGGCGTCATCGCCGGTGGCGATGATGGTGCCGTTGTTGACGATGCCGGCCAGGTCGACCATGTCCACATTCTGCCCGTTGAAGCTGGTAGTGGCGTCGATGGCGGTAGCGCCGTCGCCGGTAACCTGGATCAGGCCGTTGTTGATCAGCTTGCCGTCGATACGGCCGCCTTCCAGGTTGATGCCCTTGGCGCTGGTGCCCTTGGCGATGATGCGGCCAGTGGTGTCATTGAGCAGGTCGCCCTTGATCGTGCCGGTGAAGTCCAGTGCACGGGCCACGTCCATTTCGCTGCCGTCGAGCAGCGGTTCGCCGGTAGCGCTGAGCAGGCCCTGGTTGATGACGCTGCCATTGATGGTGGCCGGGTCGATCATCAGGGCATTGGAGCCGCCGCCCACGGCGCTGATGCTGCCCTTGTTGATCAGGTTGCCGTCGATCTGGTTGCTGGCCCAGCTGCTGCCGTCTTCCCAGGCGTCCAGGTCGATGCCGCCGGCAAAGTCGCCGCTGCTGTTGATCGTGGTGTTGAGAATCAGGTCGCCCTTGACGTGGTTGCCGTTGAATTCGATCGCGTCTTCGGCGGCACTGCCGGTGTAGGCGCCAGTGAATTCGAGGTTGCCTTCGTAGGTCTTGTGCTCGCTGATGAAGCCGGCATCGGTCAACTCGATGGTCTGGGCGCCGACAGGCAGGGCGGTGGCAGTGATTGCCAGGGCGAGCAGGGTCTTGCGAAACATCACAGGAGTCACGGTTTATTCCTTAAACACAGCGTATTGAATTCGGCGCTTGCCTGCGTGGCGTGACGGCTGTGCGGTGATAGCCAGATGCCACGTAGCGGAGCGGGACGGATCTTAGATGAGAGATGGCGAATTGACATTAAAATTTGACGACAAAAGGGCGCAGGGTGGGGTTGCCGCTGCCAGGCAATTGCCGCTTTGCCGGTGTCTGGCGGAAATCCGTTGCCGCTTTTCTGGCATTACCATCGCTGGCAAGCGCGGCAAAGCCCCGGCTTTGCTGGGTTTTGTGTTTTGGCACGGGACTTGCTCTATCACCGGCAACGAACCCTACGGTCAACCTTCAAAGGTTTCCCCGACATGAGCATCAGTTTCGACAAAGCGCTTGGCATTCACGAAAAGGCACTGGGCTTTCGCGCCCAGCGTGCCGAAGTGCTGGCCAACAACATCGCCAACGCCGACACGCCCAACTACAAGGCGCGCGACATGGACTTCTCGTCCGTGCTGGCGGCCGAGACCGACAAGGTCAAGAACGGCCATTTCTCCCTCGAGCGCACCAACACCCGGCACATCGAGGCCCAAGGCCTGGCGATGGGTGACGAAACCCTGCAGTACCGCACGCCCATGCAGCCCTCGATCGACCAGAACACCGTTGACGCGCAGCTCGAGCAATCCAGCTATGCCGAGAACGCCGTGGGTTTCCAGGCCAGCTTCACGCTGCTCAACAGTAAATTCAAAGGGCTGGTGTCAGCCCTGCGCGGAGAGTAAGTCATGTCCCTTGCCAGCGTTTTCAACATTGCCGGTAGCGGCATGAGCGCGCAGACCACGCGCCTGAACACCGTTGCCTCCAACATCGCCAACGCCGAGACCGTTTCCTCGAGCATCGACCAGACCTACCGTGCCCGCCACCCGGTGTTCGCCACCACGTTCCAGCAGGCCCAGAATGGCGTCAGCCAGTCGCTGTTCCAGGACCAGGGCGAAGCCGGGCAGGGCGTTCAGGTGCTGGGTGTGGTCGAAGACCAGAGCAACCTCGAGGCGCGCTATCAGCCCAACCATCCGGCGGCGAACAAGGACGGCTACGTCTACTACCCGAACGTCAACGTGGTCGAGGAAATGGCTGACATGATCTCCGCCAGCCGCTCGTTCCAGACCAACGCCGAACTGATGAACACGGCCAAAACCATGATGCAGAAGGTCCTGACCCTGGGTCAGTGATAAGGGGCGTTTTTTATGGCTGATGTAAACCTGAACGACGTCATTTCTAATTCCGGCGTCAAGAAGTCCAGCAATACGAACGCGGCAAGCGGCCTGGGCGGCAAGACCGCCAACGGCCAGACCCTGGGCAAGGACGCGTTCCTTCAGCTGCTGGTTACCCAGATGCAGCACCAGAACCCGCTCGACCCCCAGGACAACAGCGAGTTCGTGGCCCAGCTGGCGCAGTTCTCCAGCCTCGAAGGCATCACCTCGCTGAACGATTCGGTCAACGCCATCACGGGGGCCATGGGTTCCTCGCAGGCGCTGCAGGCCTCCGGGCTGGTCGGTCGCTCGGTGATCACCCAGGCCGACAAGGCCGTGGTCGACACCACCAAGAGCTTCACTGGCCAGGTGGTGGTCCCGCAGTCGATCACTTCGGGCACCGTCACTGTCACCGACAAGGATGGCAAGACCATCAAGACCATCGACCTGGGCGAGCAGAAGGCCGGCAATGCCGACTTCATCTGGGACGGTACCAACGAGAAGGGCGAAAAGGTCGACCCGGGTACCTACACCTTCACGGCCAAGACCACCGTCGATGGCAAGTCGGCCGAGATGTACACCCTGCTGCCGGCCACCGTCAGCAGCGTCACCATCAGTCAGACCGGCGGCGAGCTGATGCTCAACCTCGCTGGCCTGGGCAGCGTTGCGCTGTCCAAAGTCCAAACTATCGGTATATAGAGCCGGCTAACGCGGCACAAGGAGTGGAAAGATGTCTTTCAATATCGGCCTTAGCGGTCTCTATGCAGCCAACAAGCAACTGGCTGTCACCGGCAACAACATCGCCAACGTTTCGACCACCGGCTTCAAGGCCTCGCGCGCCGAGTTCGCCGATGTGTACTCGGCCAGCAAACTGGGCGTGGGCAGCAAGACCGTCGGCAACGGGGTGCGTCTGGCTGCAGTCTCCCAGCAGTTCGGTCAGGGTGACATCAACAACACCGGCAACGTACTGGACATGGGTATCCAGGGCCAGGGCTACTTCGTCCTGAGCGACAACGGCTCGCTGAGCTACACCCGTTCCGGTGCGTTCCAGACCAACAAGGACAACTACGTGGTGACCTCGGACGGTATCCGTCTGCAAGGTTACGCGGCCGACGTCAACGGCAAGATCATCAAGGGCGTGCTGACCGACCTGAAGATCGACACCTCCGCGCTGGCGCCAAAGACCACCACGCTGATCGATCAGGGCATCAACCTGAACTCCTCGGCGCCGTCGATCCCGCTGCAGGTACTGGATGACAGCACGCCGCCGGTGCTGGTGGACAACAAGACGTTCGACCCTTCGGACGAGAGCACCTACACCAAATCGTTCCCGACCAAGATCTACGACAGTCAGGGCAACGAGCACACGATGGAGCAGTTCTATCGCAAGACCGGCGACAACCAGTGGACCACCTACACGCTGGTCGATGGTCGCAACCCGTTCGACCCTGCCAGCACCAAGCCACTGTCCGGCACCATCAGCTTCAATCCTGATGGCAGTGTCAAGGCCATGACTGCCGACAATACCGGTCACCCGGCGGGCTCCGAATTCACCGTGGTCAACAACAACTTCACCATGAAAGGCTGGGTGCCGGCGTCCTACGACAAGGCCACCGACAAGTGGGCATCCAACGGTTCGGCCGGCAATGCCGACGGCATCCGTATGAACATGACCAGCACCACGTCGTACAACACCGACACTGCCCGCATGTCCCAGGCGCAGGACGGCTATGCCACCGGCATCCTGTCCAGCCTGAGCATCGACTCCACCGGTGTGATGTTCGCCAGCTTCAGCAACCAGCAGTCCCGCGCCATCGGCCAGGTCGCGATTGCCAGCTTCGCCAATGAGCAGGGTCTGGAGCAGCTGGGTGGTACCCGCTGGAAAGAGACCTACGCCTCGGGCATCCCGGGCATCGACACCCCGAAGACCGGTACCCTGGGTTCGATCGAGTCCAACGCACTGGAAGCGTCCAACGTCAACCTGACCATGGAGCTGGTCGAGCTGATCAAGGCGCAGAGCAACTTCCAGGCGAACTCCAAGACCATCTCTACCGAAAGCACCATCATGCAGACCATCATCCAGATGACCTGATGATCGCCTGATGGAATGAGCATGGACGAACCCCT
Organism: Pseudomonas sp. UBA7500; assembly: GCF_002478435.1. Classification (NCBI taxonomy): domain Bacteria; kingdom Pseudomonadati; phylum Pseudomonadota; class Gammaproteobacteria; order Pseudomonadales; family Pseudomonadaceae; genus Pseudomonas; species Pseudomonas sp. UBA7500. The sequence continues at coordinate 21,250 of NZ_DLNW01000023.1, forward strand.
TTCTCGGAAGGGGTTCTTTGTTTCGGAGGCAGTAGAAATGAAGTGCGCACTCGCAATCGTGGGCTTCGCCTTGCTGGTGGTGGCTGTGCAGGTCGGCGCCGACATGGCCGCCTGGTATCGCTGGGAAAGCCAGGCCGATGGCCGGCTCGTCTGTTCGCAGGTTTCGCCGGGCGAGGGCTGGCGTCGGTTTGCCGGGCCTTTCAACAATGGCGGTTGCCGTGACAACTGAGGTTTGCCGCTAGCGGCAAGCTGGCGCCGTATTTTCGACGGTGCATCGCACGCGCAGGCGCTGGCCTGTGCTCCAGCCCCCGCATTGACGGGGCTTTACCCCTGTTTTGCAGAGTTGGTTTGAAACTTGCTTGAGTGACCGGCAAAGCAGCGGTGAACGGCAAGTGTTCGCCAGCGCAGCGGAGGATGATCTGTGGACAAGATGCTTTACGTGGCCATGACCGGTGCCAGCCAGAACGCACTGGCGCAACGGGCGCATGCCAACAACCTGGCGAACATTTCCACCAGCGGCTTTCAGCGCGACCTGGAGCAGGCGCGCTCGATGCCGGTGTTTGGTGACAGCTTTCCGGCGCGTGCCTATGCCATGACCGAACGTCCTGCCACCGATTTCAGCCCCGGTGCCATGCAGGAGACCGGCCGCGACCTGGACATCGCCATTGGTGGCGACGGCTTCATCGCCGTGCAGGCCCCGGATGGCAGCGAAGCCTACGTGCGTACCGCCAGCCTCAACATCGATGCCCTGGGCGTGCTGCGCGCGGGCAACGGCATGCCGGTGATGGGCAATGGTGGCCCGATTGCCGTGCCGCCCGAGCAGAAGGTCGAGATCGGCCAGGACGGCACCATCAGCATTCGCGCCATGGGTGAAGGCCCGCGGGTGATGGCCGAGGTCGATCGCATCAAGCTGGTCAACCCCGACGTCAAGACCCTCAACAAGGGCCTGGACGGCATGATCCACACCAAGAGCGGCCAGCCTGCCGATGCCGATGCCAACGTGCAGGTGGTGTCCGGTTTCCTGGAAGCCAGCAACGTCAATGCCGTCGAGGAAATGACCTCGGTGCTGGCGCTGTCCCGTCAATTCGAACTGCACGTCAAGATGATGACCACGGCCAAGGAAGGCGACGAAGCCATGGCTCGGGTTTTGCAAATCGGCTAATTACACAGACGTAGCGCCGTAAAACAGGCGCACGAGGAGAACAGCATGCTTCCGGCTCTTTGGGTCAGTAAAACCGGTTTGTCCGCCCAGGACACCAACCTGACCACCATTTCCAACAACCTGGCCAACGTCTCGACCACCGGCTTCAAGCGTGATCGTGCCGAGTTCCAGGACCTGCTCTACCAGATCAAGCGCCAGCCAGGTGCACAGTCGACCCAGGACAGCGAGCTGCCATCGGGTCTGCAGGTGGGTACTGGTGTGCGCATCGTCGGCACCCAGAAAAACTTCAGCACCGGCAGCCTGCAAACCACCGAGAACCCGCTGGACATGGCCATCAACGGTCGCGGCTTCTTCCAGGTACTGCAGCCAGACGGCACCGTTTCGTACAGCCGTGACGGTACCTTCCACCTGAACTCCGATGGCCAGGTGGTCACCGCCAACGGTTTCGCCCTCGAGCCTGCCGTGGTCGTGCCGCCAGACGCGCAGACCTTCACCGTGGGCCAGGACGGCACCGTATCGATCACCACCGCCGGCAACCCGGCCGCGCAGATCATCGGCAACATCCAGACCGCCGACTTCATCAACCCGGCCGGCCTGCAGGCCATGGGCAACAACCTGTTCCTGGAAACCGCCGCCAGCGGTGCGCCGCAGATCGGCACGCCGGGCCTGAACGGCTTCGGTACCACCCTGCAGCAGACCCTGGAAAACTCCAACGTCAGCACCGTGGAAGAGCTGGTCAACATGATCACCACCCAACGTGCCTACGAGATGAACTCCAAGGTGATTTCCACCGCCGACCAGATGCTCTCGTTCGTTACCCAGAACCTGTAAGTGAAGCCCCAGGGGCGCTGATGCGGCGCCTGTTACACCGTGAGGTCAGAGTCATGAGCCGTTTGTTGTCCGTATTCGCCCTGGGTGGGGTGGTGTTGCTGGCCGGTTGCGTCGCGCCGACGCCAAAGCCCAACGACCCGTACTACGCGCCTGTGTTGCCGCGTACACCCCTGCCTGCAGCGGCCAACAACGGCTCCATCTACCAGGCCGGTTTCGAGCAGAACCTGTACAGCGACCGCAAGGCGTTCCGGGTGGGCGACATCATCACCATCACGCTCAACGAGCGTACCCAGGCGAGCAAGAACGCCAACTCGCAGATCGCCAAGAACAGCAAGGCCGAGCTTGGCCTGACCTCGCTGTTCGGTGCCGGGGTCAACACCAACAATCCGTTTGGCGACGGTGACCTGAGCCTCAGCGCCGGCTACAGCGGCGACCGCGCCACCAAGGGCGACAGCAAGGCGGCCCAGGGCAATACCCTGACCGGTTCGATCACCGTCACCGTGGCCGACGTGCTGCCCAACGGCATCATCGCGGTACGCGGCGAGAAGTGGATGACCCTCAACACCGGCGACGAGCTGGTGCGTATTGCCGGCATGGTACGCGCCGACGACATCGCCACCGACAACACCGTGCCGTCGACCCGGGTCGCCGATGCGCGCATCACCTATTCGGGCACCGGCTCGTTTGCCGATGCCAGCCAGCCCGGTTGGCTGGACCGCTTCTTCATCAGCCCGCTTTGGCCTTTCTAGGTTCGGATGATCATGTTCAACATCAAGCAGCTGATTGCCGCGACTGTCCTGTTGTCCACCGCGTTCGGCGTACATGCCGAGCGCCTCAAGGACATCGCCAGCATTTCCGGCGTGCGTACCAACCAGTTGATCGGCTACGGCCTGGTGGTGGGGCTCAACGGCACGGGTGACCAGACTACCCAGACCCCGTTCACCCTGCAGACCTTCAACAACATGCTCTCGCAGTTCGGTATCAAGGTGCCGCCGGGCTCGGGCAACGTGCAACTGAAAAACGTCGCGGCAGTGTCGGTGCACGCCGACCTGCCGGCGTTCGCCAAGCCGGGCCAGGTGGTGGACATCACGGTGTCGTCCATCGGCAACTCCAAGAGCCTGCGCGGCGGCAGCCTGCTGATGACCCCGCTCAAGGGTATCGACGGCAACGTCTACGCCATTGCCCAGGGCAACCTGGTGGTGGGCGGCTTTGATGCCGAGGGCCGTGATGGTTCCAAGATCACCGTCAACGTGCCATCGGCCGGGCGTATTCCGGGCGGTGCATCGGTAGAGCGCTCGGTGCCGAGCGGCTTCAACCAGGGCAACAGCCTGACCCTGAACCTCAATCGCCCCGACTTCACCACCGCCAAGCGTATCGTCGACAAGGTCAACGAACTGCTCGGCCCGGGTGTGGCCCAGGCGCTGGATGGTGGCTCGGTGCGCGTCACCGCACCCCTGGACCCGAGCCAGCGCGTCGACTACCTGTCGATCCTGGAGAATCTCGAGATCGACCCCGGCCAGGCAGTGGCCAAGGTCATCATCAACTCGCGTACCGGTACCATCGTGATCGGCCAGAACGTCAAGGTATCGCCAGCGGCGGTCACCCACGGCAGCCTGACCGTGACCATCACCGAAGACCCGATCGTCAGCCAGCCCGGCCCGTTCTCCAATGGCGAGACGGCAGTGGTGCCGCGCTCGCGGGTCAACGCCGAGCAGGAAGCCAAGCCGATGTTCAAGTTCGGGCCGGGCACCACGCTCGACGAGATCGTGCGTGCGGTCAACCAGGTGGGCGCGGCCCCCGGTGACCTGATGGCGATTCTCGAAGCCCTCAAACAGGCCGGCGCGCTGCAAGCCGACCTGATCGTGATCTGAGGGGCTGGTCATGGATATGCCTAAAAGCGGCATCAGTGCCGCCGACAGTGGTGCCTACACCGACCTCAACCGCCTCAACTCGCTCAAGGTGGGTGATCGCGACAGCGACGCCAACCTGCGCAAGGTCGCCCAGGAATTCGAGTCGCTGTTCCTCAACGAGATGCTCAAGTCGATGCGCTCGGCCAGCGATGTGCTGGCCAAGGACAACCCGCTCAATACCGAAACCACCAAGCAGTACCAGCAGATGTACGACCAGCAGCTGGCGGTGAGCATGTCCCGCGAGGGCGGCGGCATCGGCCTGCAGGATGTGCTGATGCGCCAGCTGTCCAAGCAGAAGGCCACCAACGCTGCAGCGGCGGCCAGCAGCCCGTTCCCGCGGGTCGACCTGCAGCAGCGCAGCCTGTGGGCGACCAAGGTGGCCGAGCCACTGCGTGATGCCGCCAGCACCAGCCACCGCAACGACATGGCGGCGCTCAATTCGCGGCGCCTGGCGTTGCCCGGCAAGCTCACCGATCGCCTGCTGGCCGGTATCGTGCCGTCGGCAGATGGCACGCCAGCCACCACCAATACCGCCGCGTTGCCGCAGCGCACCACGGCCATGACCGATGCGCTGGTCAAGGGCGACTGGGCCCCGGCCCAGACTTTTGCCGCGCCGGGCTCGATGCGTATCTACGGACGTGCCGTGGCGCAGCCGCCACTGGCCCCGGCCAAGCGCGCGTTCGATTCCAGCGACGAGTTCGTCACCACCATGCTGCCGATGGCCGAGCAGGCCGCCAAGCGTATCGGCATCGACCCGCGGTACCTGGTGGCACAGGCCGCCCTGGAAACCGGCTGGGGCAAATCGGTGATGCGCCAGGCCGATGGCAGCAGCAGCCACAACCTGTTCGGCATCAAGGCCACCGGCAACTGGAAAGGCGATCAGGCACGTGCGATCACCAGCGAGTTCCGTGACGGGCAGTTCGTCAAGGAAACCGCTGCGTTCCGTTCCTATGACTCCTACCAGGACAGCTTCCACGACCTGGTGAGCCTGTTGCAAAACAATGCTCGCTATAAAGATGCGGTAAATGCGGCCGATAAGCCTGAACAGTTTGTGCGAGAGCTGCAGAAGGCCGGGTATGCAACCGATCCGGACTACGCCAGCAAGATCTCGCAGATCGCAAAACAGATGAAGTCGTACGAGAGCTACGCAGCTGTCGCTACTACAACGAAACTATAAGGTTTGAATTATGGCGAGTTTGATCAATATCGGCTTATCCGGTGCCAGCGCTGCCCAATCGGGCATGCACACCACGGGTAACAACATCGCTAACGTCGATACCGCTGGTTACTCGCGCCAGCAGAACATTCAAAACTCCAAGAGTTCGATCCGCGAAGGCCAGGTGTTCATCGGCACCGGCACCACGCTGGCCGATGTGCGCCGCGTGTACAACAACTTCCTGGAAAACCAGCTGCGTACCACCAACTCGCTGAGCAGCGAGGCCAACGCCTTTCTCGATCAGGTCAGCCCCACCGACAAGCTGCTGTCGGACAAGGACACCGGTATCACTGGCGCCCTGCAGAGCTTCTTCACCGCCCTGCAGAGCGCTGGCGCCAAGCCGACCGAAGACGCCTCGCGCCAGTTGCTGCTGACCAGCGCCCAGGCACTGAGCAAGCGCTTCAACACCATCGCCGCGCAGCTCAACCAGCAGAACACCAACATCAACGGCAACCTGTCGTCGATGGCCACCCAGGTCAACAACCTGACGGCCACCATTGCCAACTACAACGACCAGATCTCCCGCGTGTCGTCATTGCAGGGCAGCCCCAACGACCTGCTCGACAAGCGCAACGAAGCGGTGCGCCAGCTCAGCAACCTGGTGGGCGTGGATGTGGTCGAGCGCGAGGGCAACCTCGACGTGTACCTCAAGAACGGCCAGTCGCTGGTGCTCGGCAAGACCACCAACACCCTCGAGACGGTGAACAGCCCGACCGACCCGACGCGTTCCAACCTGGTGCTCAACCGCGGCACCACCAAGATCGATATCACCAACAGCGTCAGCGGTGGCGAGATCGGCGGCCTGATCACCTACCGCAATGACGTGCTGGAACCGGCGCTCAACGAACTCGGCCGTGTGGCCCTGGTGGTGGCCGACCGGATCAACAGCCAGCTGGCGCAAGGTATCGACAAGAACGGTGACTTCGGCGCAACCCTGTTCAACGATATCAACAACGCCACCATGATGGCTCAGCGCAGCATCGCCAAGGCGGGCAACAACGCCGCCACCGGCAGCCTTAACGTCAACATCAAGGACACCGGCAAGCTGACCACCAGCGACTACCAGGTGACCTTTACCGACGACAACAACTACACCGTCACCCGGCTCCCGGGTGGCACTGCAGTGGGCTCCTACAAGCTGGACGAGACCCCACCGCCGGTGATCGACGGCTTCACCCTGGAAATGAACGGTGGCCTGCCCAGCAAGGGCGACTCGTTCAAGATCACCCCGACCCGCGGCGCCGCGGGCAGCCTCGACACCGTGCTCACCGACCCCAAGCGCATCGCGCTGGCGGCGCCGCTGACCGGCACCAGCGGTGCAGGCAACCAGGGTACCGGCATCATCGGTCAGCCCAACCTGACTTCGATGATCGACATCTACGACTCGGCCCAGCGCATCGAGCTGCAGAACGGCCTGAAGTACTCGACGCCGGTCAAGCTGGTGTTCGGTGATGAAAGCACCAACCCGCAGACCTACAAGATCCACAACGCCCAGGGCGATGAAATCGGCAGCGGTACTATCATTCCGGGCCAGGAAAACAAGCTGCAGATCAACGTGCCGATGGTCGATGCCAGCGGCAACCCGGTGGGTACGCCACAAAAGAACATCACCTTTGAAATGACCGTGGCCGGTTCGCCCAAGCAGGGCGACAACTACACGGTGGGCATGACCGGTGCCGGCTCGGCCGACAACCGCAACGGCCAGGCGGTGATCGATCTGCAGACCAAGGCCACCGTCGACGTCGGCCCCAACGGCAAGGGCATCAGCCTGACCGATGCCTACGGCAAGCTGGTGGAGAACGTCGGCGGCAAGGCGGCCCAGGCCAAGCTCGATACCGAGGCCACCGGAGCCCTGCAGAAGTCTGCGGTAGCCGCCAGCGCTTCGGTGTCCGGCGTCGACCTGGACGAAGAAACCGGCAACCTGATCAAGTTCCAGCAGTACTACACGGCCTCCTCGCAGATCATCAAGATCGCGCAGGAAATTTTCTCCACGCTGATCAACAGCCTTTAAGGAGTCGTAGATCGTGCGCATTTCCACCGCCCAGTTCTACCAGACCAGCACCTCCAACTATCAGGCTAACTTCGCCAAGGCCGTGGAGTCCCAGCAGCAGGCCAGTGACCAGTTGCGCGTACGTACCGCCGCGGACGACCCGGTCGGTGCCGCGCGCCTGCTGCAACTGGAACAGCAGAACAACCTGATCACCCAGTACAGTGGCAACATCTCCAGTGCACGCTCCAGCCTGGGCACCTCCGAGGCCACCCTCAACAGCATCACCAATGTGCTGTCGCGGGTGAAGGAGCTGGCGATCGGCGCCGGCAGCGGCAACATGACCGACAACGATCGCAAGGCCAACGAGCAGGAGTTGTCGCAGCTCGAAGAGCAACTGTTCAGTCTGATGAACAGCCGCGACGAGAACGGCAAGTACATCTTCTCGGGTTCGCGTGGTGACACCCAGCCGTTCGAACGCAATGCCGATGGCACCTACTCGTACAAGGGCGACCAGAGCACCACCAACCTGCAGGTCGGTGACATGCTCAGCGTGGCCACCAACGAGACCGGCTACGACGTGTTCCAGAAGGCGCTAAACACCAGCCGCAGCCAGACCACCATGACCGCGCCTGCCAACCCGGCCGACGTGCGTGTCAACCTGTCCAATGGCCAGGTCTCCGGCAGCTCGACCTACAACGACCTGTTCCGCAGCGGCGAGCCGTACAAGATCGAGTTCGTCAGCGCCACCGAATTCAAGATCACCGACGTCAACAACGTCGACCGTACCCTGGAAGCCACCAATGGCGGGGTCTTCAACCCGAAGGGCGGCAACACCACCATCAATTTCCGCGGCGTCGACATCCGCATGGAAGTCGGCCTGCAGGGCGACGAATTGACCGACCCCACCGCCGCTGACGACGCGGTGCGCGGGCACGAGTTCACCCTCGCTTCCAAGCCCGACGAAATCACCGGCACCCGCAGCCCCGGCAACGTGTCGCCCGACGGCCAGCTCAGCGGCCTGTCGATCGCGGACAAGGCAAAATACGACGCTGCGTTCCCCGGTGGCGGTGCGATCGTCAAGTTCACCAGCGACACCACGTTCGATGTCTATGCGCAGCCGATGACTGCCGACAGCCGTCCTGTGGGCAGCGGTGATACCACCGTCAGCCCGACCCGTGTGGCCGGCGTCGACTTCACCTTCACTGGTACTCCGAAAGATGGCGACCAGTACTCGGTGCAGGTCAACAACCACCAGAACCAGAACGTGCTCGACACCATCCATCAGTTGCGTACCGCGCTGCTGACACCTGTCGACAACGATCCGACAGCCCGCCGCAACTTCCTCGCGTCGATGGACTCGGCTATCTCCAACCTGGCCAGCGCAGCGGACAAGATCGCCGAATCCATCAGCTCCATCGGTGGACGCGGTGCGGCACTGGATGTGCAGGCAGAAACCAACGAAGCCTTGCAGTCGGCCAACACCATCACGCAGAACTCGATCCGCAACGCCGACCCTGCCGAGACGATGATCCGTCTCACGCTTCAGCAGAACATGCTGCAAGCCTCGCAACTGGCCTTCAGCAAGCTGGCCGCGCTCGGGCTGTTCAACCGGCTCTGATTGACCCTTTTCTGCAGTACCCACCCGGGGGCGCTCAGTCGCCCCCGGGGTTTTCTCCAGGTCTATCTCAATGAACGAACTGCCGCTCGTCAGCATCGCCATCCCCGCGTTCAACCCCGAATTTTTCAGCCGCGCCCTGCACAGTGCCATTACCCAGCGTTATGCCAATGTGGAAGTGGTCGTGTGCGACGACAGCCAGGGTGACGAGATCAAGGCGATTTTCGACCTGTGGGCAGGCCAGGCCACGTGCGCGCTGCGGTATGTGCGCAACCCGTCGACGCTGGGCTTTTCGCGCAATGTGCTGATGTGCCTGGAGCAGGCGCAGGGTGAATTCATCAAGTTTCTCTGCGATGACGACTGGCTGGTGAGTGACTGCATCGCTCAGTCGGTGCAGGTGATGCTCGACTGCCCGGATGTGAATGTGCTGGTTCACCATCGGCTGATCTGCGCGGCGGACGAAACGGTACTGCCCATGCGCCCGGCCAACTGCATGATTTCCCCCAGCAGTGCGGTGATCAACGGCGGCGATTTGCTGGAAGCGCTGGAGAGCAGCCTGCCGAACCTGTTCGGTGGCATCAGCCATGCCCTGGTGCGCCGCGCCCAGGTTCAGGCATTGCTGCCGCAACTGGTGCAGGACGGCGAGGGCTTTCGCGCGCGTCTGGTCGAGGCACTGTTCATCTGCCTGCTGCGCCGTGGCCACCTGGTCTACCTGAACACCATGCTCAGCCTGGAGCGCGTTCACCCTGGGCGCTTGAGCCATCACCCCAGCATGACCCTGGCTTTCGCTACCGAAAGCGAGTGGTTGCGCCAGATGCTCGCCTCGCGCACCAGTGAACCGGCGCCGGCCAGCGGTTGGGTGCGGCACATACCACTGGAGCTCTACACCGCCGGCGCAGACAAGGCCTGGGAAGAGTTCGAGCTGACGCGCCTGTATGCGCGCCAGGTCGCCAGTTTTCAGCAACAGGTCGGCACCAGCAGCCTGAGCTTCACCGAGCTGTACGGCGAGTGGCTGGGGTGTCGGGTATTGTCGGCGGCGCAGCTTGACCTGCTGCCCAAGCGCATTGCGCAATGGCCGCGTCGCCCACGCATCGACGTGCTGGTGCTCGCTGCCCAAGACGATGGCGTGGCACTCAAGGCCACGCTGGACAGCCTCGAGCAACAGTCCTATGCCGCTGCGGCCATTTGCGTGCTGGGCCCGGCAGCGCTGCAACCGTTGAACCCCAAGTTCGTGCAGGTGCACGCCCAGGGCCATGCCATCGAGCAGCTCAATGACTGCGTGACCCGCGATGGGGCGGGTGACTGGGTATTCCTGCTGCGTGCAGGCGACTGCCTGCACCCGCATGCGTTGGTCATCATGGCCGAGCGCATGGCACTGCAACCCGACTGCGCGTGCCTGTACACCGATGAAGGCACCCACGACAACCTGCAGCCCAGCCAGCCGATCTTCAAGCCGGACTTCAACCTGGACCTGATGCGCAGTGTTCCCTACGTAGGCAGGCTGCTGGCCTTCGATACCGCCCGGGTGCGTGAGCAGGGCGGTTTCGACCCGCAGTTCGAGTCGCTGGCACCCCACGACATGCTCTGGAAACTGGTCGAGAGTCAGGGGCTGGGCGCGGTGGGGCATGTCGCCGAGCTGCTGGTGCAATGTCGCTACGGCTATGAGGCCTGGCAGCGGGAAGCGGCCTGTGCCGCACAGGCACCCAGGGTGCTGCGTGCGCATCTGGCACGCCTGGGCGTCGAGGCCGAGGTGGTCAGCGCCGAAGGCTCGATGTTTGCCCATGTGCAGTATCGACATGCCGATACGCCGGCGGTGTCGATCATCGTTGCCGCAGGCGATGACGTAAAGGCACTGACGCGCTGCGTCGAATCGATTTTCGAGCACACCGCCTACCGCAACTACGAGATCCTGATTGCTGTCAGTGGTCGTGAGTCGATGCCGGTACAAGGCTGGCTGGCTGCAATGCAGGGGCTTGGCAGCGAGCAGTTGCGCATTGTGCCGGTAGCCTCGGCGAATGGCCCGGCGCTTTACAACCAGGCCAGCCTGCAGGCACGTGGCAGCTACCTGCTGTTGCTCGATTCGGACTGCGTGTTTTTCGACGCGCAATGGCTTGATGAACTGGTAGGTCAGGCCCAGCGTCCAGAGGTCGGCATCGTCGGGCCAAAATTGTGCAACCAGACTGGCAACGTGACCGGAGCAGGCCTGGTGCTGGGGCTGCACGGCCTTGCCAGCAGTCCGTTTTTCGGCCAGCCCGCAGACGCCAATGGCTACATGAATCGGTTGGCCTGCGTGCAGAACTACAGCGCCGTGAGTGGCGTCTGCCTGATGGTACGTCGCGAGCTGTTCGACCAGCTTGGCGGTCTGGACGGCGAAACCTTCTCGACCGGCTTGAGTGATGCCGACCTTTGCCTGCGTATGCGCGACCATGGCTATCTGATCGTCTGGACTCCCTTTGCGGTGGTTGCCAAGGCCACCTCGCAGACGGTGGCCCTGGACGAGCAGCACAAGGACAGCTTCTACGAGCGCTGGCTGCCGCGCGTGGCCAATGACCCGGCGTACAACCACAACCTCAGCTTGCGCATGGCCAGTTTCAACCTGGAGCCGGGCCTGCGCGAGGGATGGGTGCCGTTCATCCAGCCGGTGCTGCCTTTTGTCATGGCTTTGCCAATCAACACCACTGCGGTCGGACACTATCGCGTCAGCCAGCCGTTCAAGGAGCTGGAACGGGCCGGCTGGATACAGGGACAGTTGAACTATGTGCTGCCGAGCATGGTGGAGCTTGAGCGTTGCAAGCCGGATGTGATCATCCTGCAGTGCCGCTATACCACCGGCTCGCTTGAGGAGATGGCGCGCATCCAGCGACTTTCTTCGGCTCGGCGCATCTACGAGATCGATGACTACATCATCGATGTGCCCGAGAAGAATGAACACCGGCGCAACATGCCCGGCAACATGCGCGAAATGGTCAGCCGCGGTATCGCCCTGTGTGATCGGGTGGTGGTCTCCACCGAGCCACTGGCCGACGCGCTGTCGAGCATGCACCGGGATATTCGCGTGGTCCCCAACATGCTCTCGCGCTCGTTGTGGGGCGGCCTGAAGGGGCGCCGCCAGACGTCGGCGCGTCCGCGTGTCGGCTGGGCGGGCGGCACCAGCCACCGCGGCGACCTCGAACTGCTGGCCGAGGTGGTCAAGACCTTGGCCAATGAGGTCGACTGGGTGTTCTTCGGCATGTGCCCGCAGCTGCTGCGTCCCTACATCAAGGAGTTTCATGCCGGCGTGCCGCTGCACCTGTACCCGCAGAAGCTGGCGGGCCTGAACCTCGATCTGGCGCTGGCGCCGCTCGAGCAGAACCTGTTCAACGACTGCAAGAGCAACCTGCGCCTGCTGGAATACGGTGCTTGCGGTTTCCCGGTGATCTGCACCGAGACCAAGGCCTACGGTGGTTACCTGCCCTGTACGCGGGTCGCCAGTAACACCACCGAGCAGTGGCTGGACGCGATCCGCATGCACCTGGCAGATCCGCAGGCCAGTTATCGCCAGGGCGATGCGCTACGCGAAGCGGTACTGCGTGACTACGTACTCAATACACACAATCTGCAGCAATGGGCCAACGGCTGGTTGGCCGATTGACCTCCACCGGCCGGCAAGTCGCCTGGCCGGGCATCCAACAACAGAGGTAGGTGCTTTATGACTGACAACGCAACCGGGTTGGGCAAAGACGTTACGGTCGTGCTGCTGGGGCATGAAGAGCAGGGCTATCGCGAGCGCGCACTGCATTACTACAAGACGCAGGGTCTCGCCTGTGCAGTGGTCGAGCACGCCTCGTCGAACCTGACTGGCGATGCCTGCACCCAGGGGCTGCAGGCGCTGCTTTCGCAGCTTGCAACGCCGTTCGTGAGCCTGGCGCTGGATACCGACTTTGTCCGTGTTCAGGCCCTGGAGGCTGCGGCAGAGCATCTTCATGCGCACCCGCAGTGCCAGTTGGCCCAGGGCTACGTGCTGGGCTACGCCCCCGGCAGCAAGCAGGTGGCCTACCACAAGATCGGCGATGCACTTGATGCCACCGTTGGCGAAAACGCACGTGTTGCCATCGAGCAGTATGCCGCCAGCGGACAGTCGGCCTGGCGTGCGCTCGTGCGAGTACCGACGCTGCAGGCTGTGCTGTCGACCTTGCCCGCCGGGCTCGATTTCGATACCTGGCTGGTGGTGGTGTCGTACTCGATGCTCGGCCAGGGCGCGCTCAAGCGGCTGGACCAGACCGATGCGCTGGTGCAGTACGCCGACAGCCGGCTGAGCCAGGTCGAACGCGAAGAGCAGCGAGTGCGTGCGGTGCGCGTGCTGCGCCAGTGGGACGCCGACCACCTTCGGCTATGCGCCGACGATGAGGGCTTCACCGTCATCGACCGGTTCGTTGGTGCCACCCAGGGTGGTGTTGCTACCGATCTGCTGTTCACCTCCACCTGGAGCGGCATGAATGCAGCGCCCGAGCGCAGGTTCGAGCCGCGCCAGTTTGTCGCGCTGCCTTACTACAATGCGCCGTTGTTCGAGGTACTGACCGGTCTGGAATTCCTGTTGCACGCCTGGCCGGTCGGACAGGCCCATCGGCAGGCGGTCGAGGGTACCTGGGTGAGCCAGTTCGAGCTGTTGCGCGAGCACCCCAACGACACCGTCGATACCCTGAGGGCACGCTACTGGCAAGCGTTGGACCTGGGGGTGTTCACCCCCGAGGTTTGCCGCCGTCTGCTTGCGACCCTGGTGGATGAGGACGTCCAGGCCGATGCCCGCGAGCTGCAGGCATGGCTGGAACGCCTGGATGGTCTGCCGGGCATCGACCCGGCCGCGTGGCTCAGGGCCACCGCCTCGGGCCTGGTGCAGGAGTCGATTGCCGCTGCCACGCCGGACGCCGCCACCCAGCAGCGCATCGTCGCCCACCTGAACAAGCAGCGTGCTGCGCAGATCGCCTTCGTGGTTGTCGACCTGGAAGACGACAACGGCGCACTGCAGAACACCTTCGACAGCCTGTTGGCCAGTGGCCTGCGCGACTTCAAGCTGGTCGTGCTCAAGGCCGGCAAGCCGCCGGTGGTGACCACGCCCCGCGATACCCTGCATTTCATCCAGGTGACGCCGGGCAATTTCGTCTCCCACCTGAACCAGGTGGCGCGTCAGGTACCAAGTGAATGGCTGTTGCTGCTGCAGGCCGGCGACCTGCTGACCGTGGGCGGCTTGCTGCGCCTGCAGGTGGAGCTGGCGTCAGCCCCGGGCTGCCTGGCCATCTGCGCCAACGAAGTGCAGCGCGACTCCGACGGGCGTCTGGTCAGCGTGGTGCGCCAGGGTGGCAACCTGGACCTGCTGCGCAGCCGTCCCGATCTGATGTCGCAGCACTGGCTGGTACGTCGCGAGGCAGTGGTCGAACTGGGCGGCTACAGCGAAACCTACCCGCAGGCGGTGGAGTTCGACCTGCTGCTGCGTCTGGTCGAGCACAACGGCCTGAACTGCCTGGCACACATGGACGAGTACCTGGTGATCGGTCGGGGCGGGCGTGAGGGCATGGCCCAGGACGCGCTGTCCACGCTCAACCGTCACCTGGCGGCGCTGGGCTACCGTGGCCAGGTCAATGATGCAGGCGAGGGGCAGTTGCAGATCGACTTCCGCCATCAGTCCACGCCGCTGGTGAGCATCCTGATCGCGGCCGACGATGACCTCGAGCAACTCAAGGCCTGCGTGGCCAGTGTGCTGCAGCGTACCCGCTACCCGCGCTACGAAGTGCTGGTGGCCTGCCGCGACACCCTGGCAGACCTCACGGTCGCTGCGCTGCAAGGGTTTGGCGGGCGGGTCAAGCTGCTGGCCGGCGAACACGTGCAGTCAGCCTCGCAGCTGATCAACCTGGCTGCCGTCAACGCCAGTGGCGAGTACCTGGTGCTGCTCTCCAGCCGTTGCCAGGTGGTGACGCCGGCCTGGATCGAAGCCCTGCTCAACCAGGCCCAGCGCCCTGAAGTGGGCGTGGTGGGTGCGCGTCTGGTGGACCGCGAAGCCGCCATCAGCCATGCCGGTTACGAACTGCTTGCCGGCGCCCAGGTGCAGTCGCCCTGGCTGGGGGTGTCGACGCGCGACAGCAAGGCGTCGCTGTGGTCGGGCGTGGTCCGCAGTTGTGCGGCGGTGTCGGCTGACTGCCTGATGGTACGCAAGGCACTGTTCGAGCAGTGCGATGGCCTGTCTGCCGAGGGCGGTGCCGACATCGAGCTGTGCCTGAAGGCAGCCGATGCCGGCCTGCTGGTGATCTGGGCGCCACAGGCGCAGTTGCTCAGCGACCAGGTGCCAATGCCGGATGCCCAGGCCTGCCAGGCGCTGGAAGGCCGTTGGCCGGCTGCGTTCAGCAGCCGGGTGATCATCGACGGCCGGTTTGGTGTCGATGTGTCGCGCTCGGTCGCTGCCGGTGGTTCGCCGGTGCTGGAGTGGCTCGCCGACCTGGGCTGATGGCGCGGGTTTTGCAAAAGCCGGGTTTCGTACCCGGCTTTTTTGTGCCCGACCCGCTCAGGCATGAGCGCCGCGTCAGGATCATGCCGGGGTACGGCAGTTTATTGACAGCCATCGCAGGGCGGGCGGGCTTTTCGAGCCGCAGGTGCGCCGTTGTGATCGCCTGAAAAACCTACACAGATCGTACCGGCCCCAGGGCCGTGCGATGGAGGCGTTACCGTGAGCAAACAGGTTATCCCTTTCAACAAGCCGTTCGTGGTTGGCAAAGAGCTGTTCTACATTGCCCAGGCGGTCATGAACGGCTCCATTGCGGGGGACGGCGAATTCACCACCCTGTGTCAGGGCTGGCTGGAAAACAACCTGGGCTGTGAAAAGGCGCTGCTGACCCATTCGTGCACCGCTGCGCTGGAAATGGCCGCGATCCTGGCCGACGTCGGGCCGGGCGACGAAGTCATCATGCCGTCCTTCACCTTCGTCTCCACGGCCAATGCCTTCGTGCTGCGCGGCGCGGTACCGGTGTTCGTGGACATTCGCGACGACACCCTGAACCTGGACGAGCGCTTGGTCGAGGCGGCCATCACCGACAAGACCAAGGCCGTGGTGGCAGTGCACTACGCCGGGCAGCCGTGCGACATGGATGTCTTGGCGCAGATCTGCGAAAAGCATGGCCTGTTCCTGATCGAGGATGCCGCCCAGGCGATCCTGGCCCGCGACCGCAAGCGCGCCCTGGGCACCATCGGGCACCTGGGCTGCCTGAGCTTTCACGAAACCAAGAACGTCATCAGCGGCGAGGGCGGTGCCCTGCTGATCAACGATCCGCGGCTGGTCGAGCGGGCCGAGATCATCTGGCAGAAGGGCACCAACCGCAAGGCCTTCAGCCGCGGCGAAGTGAGCAAGTACACCTGGGTGGATGTCGGCTCGTCGTTCCTGCCCAGCGAGCTGACGGCAGCATTTTTGTACGCGCAGCTCGAGCATGGCGAGCGCATCAACAAGCACCGTCGGACCCTGTACGAGAAGTATTTCAGCCTGCTGCGACCACTGGCCGCCGATGGTCTGTTTCAGCTGCCGCGTACCCTGGACGACAAGCCGGCCAACGCACACATCTTCTACCTGCTGATGCGCAGTGTCGAAGAGCGCACGGCGTTGATCGCGTTTCTGCGCGAGCATGGGGTGAATGCAGTGTTCCACTATGTGCCATTGCATGACTCGCCAGCAGGCCTGCGTTATGCGCGCAGCAGCGGCCAGTTGCCGATCACCACGGATGTCTCGCAGCGCCTGTTGCGCCTGCCGTTGTTTTCCGACATGCGTAGCCGCCAGGTGGCGCATGTGTGTGCGTGCATCGCGCGCTTTTTCCAGGACAAGCCTTCGAGCGCCTCGCGCTGACAGCAGCACGCCCCTAATCAGAGATTGGAGTTTCACCATGTCGCATGCCTCGCAGGTCGACGCGCAGGTCCTTGAGCAGGCGTTGTTTCGACACACCCTGATGTTCGCCAAACCCGAACACCCTTACTACATCATGGCGCCCGACTACCGGGACACCTCCTCGGGCATCGTGTCGCTGCACTACCTGTGTCACGTGCTCAACCTGAACGGGCGCGAGGCGTATCTGTGCGGGCCCAAGGTGGTCAACCCCAACCTGAAGACGCCGCTGCTCGACGCCGCCACCGAGCAGCGGCATCAGCAACACGGCAAGGTGGCCATCGCCGTGTATCCGGAGGTGGTGGTCGGCAACCCGCTGGGGCGCAGGGTGGTCTCGCGCTTTTTGCTGAACTTCGAAGGGCTGATCAACGGCAAGTCGATGGAGGCCGCGCCCACCGACCTGCTGTTCTACTACGGCCCGGCGCTGGCCGAAAAACGCGGCCACGCCAACCCCGACCTGCTGGGCCTGCCGGTGCTCGACATCGACCTGTTCAAGGCGCCGCCGGCGGGCACGCCACGCAGGGGTTGCTACCTGTATCAGAACCGTCATCCCCTGGAGCAGATCGACTACTCGCTGTTGCCCGAGGGTATCCAGTTGCTGCGCATCGCCAATGCACTGCCGCTTCATGAACTGGCCCAGGTGCTGCGCTCGGCCGAGGTGATGTACAGCTACGAATGGTCGATGACCTGCGTGATTGCCGTGCTGTGTGGCTGCCCTGTGATCTTCATGCCCGGTAGTGGTATCGACCAGACGTTTCTCGAAACCGGCTTCCTTGGCAGCGCCGGCTTTGCCCTGCTTGACCAGCCGGACGCGCTGGCCACCGCCAGGGCAGGGGTGGAGGGGGCATTGCAGCGCTACGTGCTGGCAACGCTGCCGTTCTGGAAGCAGCTGGATACGTTCATTGCCAAGACCCAGGCGGCGGCCGCGCTCGAAGCAGCGGACCTGAACCTGGGCGTGCTGTCCTGGTTGCGCGAGCGCCACCCTGATGCCCAGCAGCTGCGCCTGATCAACGAGCGCCTCGACAGCCAGCCGATGCCGGTCATCGGTGTGCTTGTGCTGGATGACGCTGATGATCGCCAGCGCCTGGCCGCCACCCTGGCCAGCCTGGGTACGCAGCGCTGCCTGTACCCGCACCTTGAGGTCAGCGTGCTCGGCAACCAGTCGTTGGCCAACCCGCAGGTACGGCATGTGCCCTGTGCCCGGGAGCGGCAAGCTGAAGCCATCAATACTGCGCTGCAGCACAGCCGGTGCGACTGGTTCCTGATCGTGGAGGCGGGCGTCGAATTCACGGCCTCGGGCCTGCTGATAGCGGCACTCGAGCTTGTCGGTGCCGAGGCCGGTTGCCTGGCGTACATGGCGGATGAAGCGATGCGCGCGACCAGCGGCAGCACCGACATCGCACTGCGACCGGATTTCAACCTCGATCTGCTGCTGAGTTTCCCGGCGAGCCTGTCCCGGCACTGGTTGTACCAGCGCCAGGCCTTGTTGCAACGGGGCGGCTTCGCCCTCGACTGCGCTCGGGCCTTCGAGCTGGAGTACCAGCTGCGCCTGGTCGAACAGCAGGGCCTGGGCTGCGTGGGGCATGTCGCCGAGCCGTTGCTGATCGGCGAGGCCCTGCCGTTGCGTGATTGCGCCCACGAGCGCGCGGTGCTGGAACGCCACCTGCAGGCCCGCGGTTACACGCAGGGGCAGGTCGCGGTGCTGGCGTCGTCGCCGGGCCGTTATCGTCTCGATTACGGGCATGCCCAGGCCGCCTCGGTGAGTATCCTGATCGCCCTGGAAGGCAGCGTCGGCCACTTCCAGCGCTGCATCGAAACCTTGCTGGAGAACACGGCGCTGGCTGGCGGCTTCGAAGTGCTGTTGCTGGCGCCGTCTGCCCTGGACGAGGCTGCCCGTGAATGGCTGGCGATGGTCGAGCAGATCGGCGGTGAGCAGATTCAGGTCCTGCACTATGCTGCCGGCCAGTCGCGGGTTGCCATGTGCAATCACGCGGCGCAGCAGGCCCGTGGCGATTTCCTGTTGTGGCTGGATGCGCGTGCGGGGATCCTCGCGCGCGACTGGTTGCAGCAATTGCTCAATCACGCCCAGCGGCCCGAGGTGGGCGCGGTGGGGGCCAAGCTGCTGGCGGCCGACGGCAAGGTCCGGCATGCCGGCCTGGTGCTGGGGCTCACCGGCCTGGTGGGCTCGGCATTCGACGGGGTCGATCATCAGCAGGCCGGTTACATGGGGCGGCTGCAGGTCGATCAGGGCTGTTCGGCGCTCAGTGGCGAATGCCTGATGCTGCGCCGGGCGCTGTTCCTCGAGGCCGGCGGCTTTGCCGAAGATCCGCTGCTGGCCCGCTGGGTGGATGTCGACCTGTGCCTGAGGCTGCAGGAGGCCGGTTACCTGAACGTCTGGACGCCCCATGTGCAATTGCTGATGGACGCTTGCGAGCGCGACGCGGCGACCACGGAGCAGGAGGACGCTCTGCTGGCCCGCTGGCTGCCACGCCTGGCCCGCGATCCGGCATACAACGCCAACCTGTCGTTGCAGGTGCCGGGCGGCTTTGTCCGGGCGAGCAACTCGCTGGTGTGGAACCCGCTGAAAAGCTGGCACCCGCTGCCCATGTTGCTGGCTCACCCGGCCGAGCCGCAGGGCGCCGGCCAGCAGCGCATCGTCGAGCCGTTCAAGGCGCTGCGCGAGGCGGGGTTGGTGGACGGGCTGGTCACGCCACACCTGCTGTCTGCCGTGGAGCTGGAGCGCTATGCACCGGACACCGTGCTGCTGCAGCGCCCGCTCGATGACGCGCAACTGCTGGCCATGCGGCGCCTGCGGGCGTTCTCGCGGGCGTTCAAGGTGCTCGACGTGGACGGCTATCTGCCGCAGATGCGCTTGCAGGGCGCGCATGCCGGGTTTGGCGCCGACGAAATCAGCCAGCGCTTGCAGAGCGCGGTGATCCTCGCCGATCGCATCATCGTGCCTGCGCCCGCGCTGGCCGAGGTGCTGGCAGGCCAGCACGACGATATTCGTGTGCTGGAGGCCAGTTTGCCGGGCCGATGGTGGCGCAATCTCCAGGGCAAGCGTGGCATGGGCAGCAAGCCCCGTGTCGGCTGGGCCGGGGCGGTGGATGCCGACCTGCTGGTCGATGTGGTCAGGACGCTGGCCGCGGAGGTGGAGTGGGTGGCGCTGGGCGACTGCCCCGAGGCCCTGCGCCCCTACATGAAGGAGGTGCACGCCGCCGTCGCCCCCGAACGGCAGGCCGCAGCACTGGCCGCGCTCAACCTGGACCTGGCGCTGGCGCCCATGGCCCAGAGCCTGCTCAATGCCTGCTCGGGCAACCCGGGGTTGCTGGAGTACGCCGCCTGTGGCTACCCGATCATCTGCAGCAAAGTGCCGGGCTTTGCCGGTGTCGATGTGCTGCCGCTGACCCGCGTGGCCAACACCACGGCCGACTGGCTGGCCGCGATCCGCCTGCACCTGGGCGACCCGCAGGCTTCCGCCAGCCTGGGCGAGGTGCTGCAGGCCAGCGTGCGGCGCGACTGGCTGCTCGAGGGCGAGCGCCTGGCGCTGTGGCACGCGGCCTGGCTGGCGGGCTGAGCGGTTTTGCAGGGCGGTCGGGCCTTCCCGACCTGGCCGTCCTCACGTGACCGTGAAGTGCTGTGCACAAGCATCGCCCTGGTTCGCGTACAATGCCGTGACTTGGCAGTCGAAACGTGCATCTCTAAGCTAATGAATCAGCGGGCGGTGCAGGTGGCCTGGAGCGGCGCTGCGTGAGATCCCTTGCCTGCAGGGGAGTGAGGCCCGTGAAAATCCGCATATCTATCGGGAAGCCACAATGATTGGCATCAAAAGTATCGCGAGTTACGTACCTGTCGAGGGTCTGAACAATTACGCCCAGGGTGCGAAATTCGGCAAGGATCAGGACTTCATTCTGGGCAAGATCGGTTCGACCTTTCTGCCGCGCAAGGAGGCAGGTCAGGAGACCTCGGACTTGTGTGTAGAGGCCGCCAAGGTCCTGTTCGCTGCCAATCCTTCGTTGTCCCCGGAGTCGATCGATGTGCTCATCGTGGTCACCCAGAACGGCGACGCCGAAGGGTTGCCGCACACTGCCGCGATCGTCCAGCACAAGCTTGGCCTGCCCACCCACGTGGCAGCCTTCGACATTTCCCTGGGCTGTTCCGGTTACGTCTACGGCCTTTACGCCATCAAGGGCTTCATGGAGGCGGCGGGGCTGAAGAACGGCCTGCTGATCACCGCCGATCCCTATTCCAAGATCGTCGATCCGGAAGATCGCAACACCACCATGCTGTTCGGTGATGCTGCCACGGTCACCTGGATGGGCGAGGACGCGGCCTGGCAACTGGGCAAATCGAGCTTTGGCACCGACGGTGGCGGCGCAGAGCACCTGAAGGTGAATGACGGGGTGTTCTTCATGAACGGTCGCCAGGTGTTCAACTTCGCGTTGCTCAAGGTGCCTGCGCACCTGCGTCAGTTGCTCGAGGCGAGCAACCTGGGGGCCAACGACATCGACCTGTTCTGCATTCACCAGGGCAGTGCGGCAATCGTCGATGCCGTGGCGCGCCGCTTCGAGGAAGACAAGCCCGAAACCATCGATAAATTCGTCAAGGACATGGTCGAGACCGGCAACACGGTGTCCTCGAGCATTCCGTTGCTGCTGGAAAAGCACGTGCTGGGCACCCAGCACAGGCGTGTGGCCTTGAGCGGTTTTGGCGTGGGCCTGTCGTGGGGCTCGGCAATCATCGAGCGTCGGGACTGAACCGACCTCCCGTCTACAGAAGCGCTGCCTTGAAGGTGGCGCTTTTTTTTGCCTTGGCGGTATGCCACAACCAAGGCTGTGCCGCAGGGGCCATAAAGCTGGCGTCAAACCCTTGATTTCATTGGAGTGGCAGGGTGCCAGTAAAAATTTTCAAAAAACCCCTAAAGCAACCTGCACAGACGACGATAACTATTACGAAGGTTCTCTAGGCCACACCCGGCGCTTGCCAGGGCCGGAAGCCGCAATACCCACAAACGAGGAATTCGTCATGGCATTAACCGTAAACACCAACGTCACGTCGCTGAACGTTCAGAAAAACCTGAACCGCGCTTCCGACGCCCTGAGCACCTCGATGACTCGCCTGTCTTCCGGCCTGAAAATCAACAGCGCCAAAGACGACGCCGCTGGCCTGCAGATCGCTACCCGTATGACCTCGCAGATCCGCGGTCAGACCATGGCAATCAAAAACGCCAACGACGGTATCTCGATCGCCCAGACCGCTGAAGGCGCGATGCAAGAGCAGGTCAACATCCTGCAGCGTATGCGTGAACTGGCTCTGCAATCGCGAAACGACTCGAACGATTCGGATAACCGTGACTCGCTGAACTCCGAATTCGCCCAGATGCGTGACGAGCTGACCCGTATCGCTCAGTCCACCCAGCTGAACGGCAAGAACCTGCTGGACGGTTCCGCCAGCACCATGACCTTCCAGGTCGGTTCGGAAACCGGTGGCATCAACCAGATCAGCATCGACCTGACCGGCAAGTACCTGGCCAGCGACCTGGGTATCACCAACGCCATCACCATCGCCGGTAGCGACAGCGCCGCTGCCGAGACCAACTTCTCGGCTGCAATGGACGCGATCGATGCTGCGGTCAAGACCATCGGTGAAGGCCGTGCTGCACTGGGTGCCGTTCAGAACCGTCTGACCAGCACCATCAACAACCTGCAGAACATCAACGAAAACGCCGACGCTGCCCGTGGTCGTGTACAAGATACCGACTTCGCTGCCGAGACCGCTCAGCTGACCAAGCAGCAGACTCTGCAACAAGCTTCGACTTCGGTTCTGGCCCAGGCCAACCAACTGCCATCCGCCGTACTGAAACTGCTTCAGTAATCGCCTGATGGTTATCGGCGGGGGAGTGCACCTGTGGCGCTCCCCCGCCTTTTGCATTGAGAGGTGGTTGGCATGGATATGAGCGTCAAGCTGAACCTGTCCTACCAGGCTGCAAAGCCTGTGGAGCAGCCCACCGAGCGCCCTGCGGTCAAGCCCGTGGAGGCTGTCGAATCCATCAAGCCAGCGAAGGAAAGCGCCGACAGCGGCCTGACCGAAGCTGAGAAGGTCAAGAACGCGCTCAAGGACATCGAGAAGTTTCTCGCCTCGTCGCGTCGCAATCTCGAATTTTCCACGGATGAAGAATCCGGCCGAATTGTAGTTAAAGTCATCGCCAGTGAAACCGGTGAGCTGATCCGCCAACTTCCTTCGGAAGAGGCGTTGAGAATTGCCCACAGTCTGAGCGATGTTAACAGCCTGCTGTTCAACGCCAAGGTCTGATGCTGGCGTCCGAGCAGCACGTTCGCTAGCCTTGATCGGCTAGGGGCGGCGCGCAACCAAGAGGGAATAGCAATGGCGAGTTCAATTTTACCGGGCACCGGTCTGGGTTCTGGCGTCGATATCAACAAGATCGTCAGCACGCTGGTGGCGTCTGAAACCGATCCGAAAGCCAACCAGATCAAACGCCAGACTGCCAACAACTCGGCCATGCTTTCTGGTGTCGCATCGCTCAAGAGCGCGCTGTCTGTCTATCAGGCGGCGATGAAGAAGCTCAATGATCCCCTCGCGCCGTCGTTCAATGCCTATGCGGCAACGTCCAGCAACGACGCCGCGATCAAGGCAACCTCCAACAATACCGCGGTGCCCGGTACCTACACGATCCGTGTCGACAACCTGGCCACCTCGTCCAAGGTGGCCAGCCAGAACTTCGACACCGGTGCCACTACGCCGATTCCCGAAGGTGACCTGCTGATTACCCAGGACGGTGTCACCCACACCGTCAAGGTCGGCCCTGGTGCAACCTTGCAGTCCGTGCGCGACACCATCAACTCGTCGCTGTCCGAGAAAGGCATCACTGCCAACCTGGTCAATGGTGCAGACGGTTCGCGCCTGGTGTTCAGTTCGACCAAGACCGGTGAGGGTACGGACATTTCCGTCGACGGCACCATCGACGCGCTCAAGATCGCGCCGGGCGAGAAGATGGTTGGTGACGGTGCCGGCTACATCGGTGAGCCGGCCAAGGACGCAAAACTGTACGTCGACGGCCTGCCGGTCACGAGCAAGAGCAATACCGTCACCGGTGCCATCAGTGGCATCAGCCTGGACCTGCTTCAGGCAACCGGCCCCGACGACAGCAAGGCTGTACAGGTTACGGTGGGCGAGAACACCGATGGCCTGAAAAAATCGGTGCAGGCCTATGTCGATGCCTATAACACCCTGATCAAGGCGGTCACCAACCTGACCTCCGTGAGCAAGGATGCCGATGGCAACACCGTGCTGGGCCCGTTGACCAACGACCCGACCACCCGTTCGCTGCTGAGCGACCTGCGCAGCCAATTGGCGACCGAGTCGGACGGTACCCGCCTGACCACCCTCAGCCAGCTGGGCATCAACACCCAGAAGGACGGTACCCTCGAGTTCAACTCCGTCAAGTACGACGCGGCGATGAAGGACAAGAAGCTCGGTGCCGACGTGCAGGAGCTCTTCACCGGTAAAAATGGCGTGTTCGCGCACATGAACAAGGCGATCGAACCGTACCTGCAGACCGGTGGCATTCTCGACTCGCGCAAGAACGGCCTGGACAGGCTGCAGAAAGACCTCGAGAACCAGCAGGAGGCCCTGGATCGGCGCATTGCGTCGCTGACCGAGTCGCTGACCAAACGCTACGTGGCCATGGATACCCTGGTCGGCAAGCTCGAGGCGCAGCGCAAGAACATTGCCTCGATGTTCGCCTCGATCGAAGCGCAGCAGAAGAACTCCTGATAGCAGGGGCCGCAAAAAAGCCCGGCAGCACCCCTTCGGGTGCTCCGGGCTTTTCGTTTTCGGGGTTAAAGTTTTTTGACCCGCAGGCGATACAGGCGGTATATGAACCTTTTCGTTTGTTACGAGGTAGAACATGAACCCTATGTTGGCCCTTCGGCAGTACCAGAAAGTCAACGGCGTGGCGCAGACCTCCGAGGCCAGCCCGCACCGTCTCGTGCAGATGCTCATGCAGGGCGGGCTGGATCGCATCGCGCAGGCCAAAGGTGCAATCGCGCGCAATGACCTGGCCCAGAAGGGCATCCTGATCGGCAAGGCCATCGGGATCATCGGCGGTCTGCGCGAAGGGCTCGACCTCGAAAACCAGGCCGAGGCACTGGCCGACATCGATGGGCTGTACGCCTACATGAGCAGGCGCCTGGTCGAGGCCAACGTGCAGAACGACCCGGAGATCCTCAATGAAGTCGCACGCCTGCTGATTACCGTCAAGGAAGGTTGGGACGCGATCGGCGATCAGGTCGCCGACGTCTAGGAGAACGCCATGAGTGCCGTGCTCGAACGTATCGAACAAACCCGCGAAGCCCTGCTCGGGGCATTGGCCAGCCGCGACTGGGAAACGATCACCGAACTGGACCTGAGCTGCCGTGTTTGCGTCGAGGACGTACTGGCCGAGGCATCGACCAACGAACAGGTTCTGCGCACCAGTCTTGAGGAATTACTCGACGTCTACCGCCAACTAATTGATGTTGCAAGTGGTGAACGTCAAACAATAGTCGACGAGATGACGCAGATCCGCCAAGCGAAAAACGCCGCAAAGGTATACCATCTGTTCAGCTGACGCTGGACGGTTCGAAAATGCAGTGCGCCATAAATTTGACTGTGTACGATTTTTTGACTTAACTAGTGGCTGTTTTCTAATTTCAGACGTCCGATCACTGACCGCTCCAGTCGGAATGGATGTCGAGCATGCCCACATTGGGTGTCGAGTTGACTAGGGAAGTTTCGATTGCATGTGGCGTGAAACCAAAATTCTCCTGATCGATGACGATGACGCTCGCCGCCGCGACCTGGCGGTGGTGCTGAATTTTCTTGGCGAAGAAAATCTTTCCTGCTCCAGCCACGATTGGCAGCAGGTCGTTCAGTCGTTGTCATCCAGCCGTGAAGTACTCTGTGTCCTGGTCGGCACCGTGAACGCTCCGGCAAGCCTTTTGGGCTTGCTTAAGACCGTGGCTGCCTGGGATGAGTTCCTTCCGGTATTGCTGTTGGGTGAAATATCTTCTGCCGAGTTGCCCGAGGACCTGCGCCGCCGGGTGCTTTCCAACCTGGAGATGCCGCCCAGCTACAGCAAGCTGCTCGATTCGCTGCACCGTGCCCAGGTCTATCGCGAGATGTACGACCAGGCCCGCGAGCGCGGTCGTCAGCGTGAGCCCAACCTGTTCCGTAGCCTGGTCGGTACCAGCCGCGCCATCCAGCATGTGCGCCAGATGATGCAGCAGGTGGCCGACACCGACGCCAGCGTGCTGATCCTCGGCGAGTCGGGTACCGGCAAGGAAGTGGTCGCGCGCAACCTGCACTACCATTCCAAGCGCCGTGAAGCGCCGTTTGTACCGGTCAACTGCGGCGCGATCCCGGCCGAGCTGCTCGAAAGCGAACTGTTCGGTCACGAGAAGGGGGCGTTCACCGGCGCCATCACCAGCCGTGCCGGGCGTTTCGAGCTGGCCAATGGCGGCACTCTGTTTCTCGACGAAATCGGCGACATGCCGCTGCCGATGCAGGTCAAGCTGCTGCGCGTGCTGCAGGAACGCACCTTCGAGCGTGTGGGCAGCAACAAGACCCAGAGCATCGATGTGCGCATCATCGCCGCCACTCACAAGAACCTCGAGAGCATGATCGAGGTGGGCAGCTTTCGCGAAGACCTGTACTACCGCCTCAATGTGTTCCCGATCGAGATGGCCCCGCTGCGTGAGCGGGTCGAAGACATTCCGCTGCTGATGAACGAGTTGATCTCGCGCATGGAGCACGAGAAGCGGGGGTCGATCCGCTTCAATTCCGCCGCGATCATGTCGCTGTGCCGCCATGGCTGGCCGGGCAACGTGCGCGAGCTGGCGAACCTGGTGGAGCGCATGGCGATCATGCACCCGTATGGCGTGATCGGCGTGTCCGAGCTGCCGAAGAAGTTCCGCTACGTCGATGATGAAGACGAGCAACTGGTCGACAGCCTGCGCTCGGACCTGGAAGAGCGCGTGGCAATCAACGGCCATACGCCCAATTTCAGCAACCATGCGATGTTGCCGCCCGAAGGTCTCGACCTCAAGGACTACCTGGGCAGCCTCGAGCAGGGCCTGATCCAGCAGGCGCTGGACGATGCCAACGGTATCGTGGCGCGTGCCGCGGAGCGCCTGCGCATCCGCCGCACCACGCTGGTGGAAAAAATGCGCAAGTACGGCATGAGCCGTCGCGATGGAGACGAACAGGCGGAGGATTGACGCCTGCTTCCTGCCGGCAGGCCCCGACCGGGGCCTGCCGAACGCAATACCCCTATTTTCCACAGGGCTGTAAAGCCTGCCCTTGCTGGCTTTGGGCGGCGCGCCGCTGCTGCTGGCAACCCCCCGTCAAAGTATCCGGCACGGCTATTGCTATACCGCTGGCAACATACCGTTTTATGACGGTGAGCCATGCGAGAGAGCAACCCATGCCCCACGCCGCCCACATCCCCGCCGCCGAGCCCAGGCGTTCTGACGCCGCCGAACAGCAGAGTCGTCAGGGGCTCGAGCAGGCGTTTGCCCTGTTCGACCAGGTGTCGACCCAGCTGAGCCAGTCCTACAACCTGCTCGAGGCCCGTGTCACCGAGCTCAAGGGGGAGTTGGCCGTGGTCAGTGCGCAGCGCATGGCGGAGCTGGCGGAGAAGGAGCGACTGGCCAACCGCCTGCAGAACCTGCTGTCGCTGTTGCCCGGCGGGGTGATCGTGATCGACGGCCAGGGCCGCGTGCGCGAGGCCAACCCGGCCGCCGTCGAACTGCTGGGCCAGCCGCTGGTGGGCGAGCTGTGGCGTCAGGTGATCGCCCGCAGCTTTGCGCCGCGCGAGGACGACGGCCACGAAGTGTCGCTGCGCGATGGTCGCCGCCTGTCGATCGCTACCCGCTCGCTGGATGCCGAGCCGGGCCAGCTGGTGCTGTTGACCGATCTCACCGAAACCCGCCACCTGCAAAGCCAGCTGGCGCGGCACGAGCGCCTGTCGACCCTGGGGCGGATGGTGGCCTCGCTGGCGCATCAGATCCGCACGCCACTGTCGGCCGCCTTGCTGTATGCCAGTCACCTGGCCGAGCAGGACCTGCCGCTGGACACCCGTCAGCGTTTTGCCGGCAGCCTCAAGGAGCGTCTGCACGAACTCGAGCACCAGGTACGCGACATGCTGGTGTTCGCCCGCGGCGAACTGCCGCTGACCGACCGCGTGACCCCCAAGGCGTTGTTCCAGGCGCTGCAGCAGGCCGCGCAGGTACATGTACAGGGGTATGCTGTGCGCTGGCAGTGCGACAGCCACCTGGGTGAATTGCTGTGCAACCGCGACACCCTGGTGGGGGCGCTGCTCAATCTCATTGAAAACGCCCTGCAGGCCGCGCCCGGCGCTGCTCGGCTCAAGGTACACCTGTATCGTCGCGGGCAAAGCCTGCGCCTGTGCATCAGCGATGCCGGGCCGGGCATCGACAGTGCATTGCTGGCGCGCCTGGGCGAGCCGTTCCTGACCACCAAGGCCACTGGCACCGGGCTTGGCCTGGCGGTGGTGATGGCGGTTGCCCGAGCACACCAGGGCACCGTGCAGCTGCGCTCGCGCCCCGGGCGCGGTACCTGCGCGCTGGTGACCCTGCCGCTGATCGGCGCACCGCTGGAGGCAACGGCATGAGGGCGATCAAGGTTCTGCTGGTCGAGGATGACCGCGTACTGCGCCAGGCCCTGGCCGATACCCTGGAGCTGGGTGGCTTTGCCTATCACGCGGTGGGCTCGGCCGAAGAAGCGCTGGAAGTGGCGGCCAGTCAGCCCTTCAGCCTGGTGGTCAGCGACGTCAACATGCCGGGCATGGACGGCCACCAGTTGCTGGCCGCGTTGCGGGCCCGCCAGCCGCAGTTGCCGGTGTTGCTGATGACCGCGCACGCCGCCGTTGAGCGTGCAGTGGATGCGATGCGCCAGGGCGCTGCGGACTATCTGGTCAAGCCCTTCGAGCCGCGCGCTTTGCTCGACCTGGTGGCCCGTCATGCCCTGGGCGTTGCCAGCGGCGCGGACGCCGACGGTCCGGTGGCGCGCGAGCCTGCCAGTGCGCAGTTGCTCGAACTGGCCGCGCGGGTGGCGCGCAGTGATTCCACCGTGCTGATTTCCGGCGAATCGGGCACCGGCAAGGAGGTGCTGGCGCGCTACATTCACCAGCAGTCCCTGCGTGCCGACCAGCCATTCGTGGCCATCAACTGCGCCGCCATCCCCGACAACATGCTCGAAGCGACGTTGTTCGGACATGAAAAGGGCTCGTTCACCGGGGCGATAGCCGCCCAGCCAGGCAAGTTCGAGCAGGCCGACGGTGGCACGCTGCTGCTCGACGAGATTTCCGAAATGCCGCTGGGGCTGCAGGCCAAGCTGCTGCGAGTGCTGCAGGAGCGCGAGGTCGAGCGGGTAGGCGGGCGCAAGCCGATCGCGCTGGACATCCGCGTGGTCGCCACCACCAACCGCGACCTTGCCGGCGAAGTGGCGGCGGGGCGGTTTCGCGAAGACCTGTTCTATCGCCTGTCGGTGTTCCCGCTGGCCTGGCGACCGCTGCGCGAGCGCAGCGCCGACATTCTGCCGCTGGCCGAGCGTCTGCTGGCGCGACACGTCAATAAAATGAAGCATGCCCCCGTGCGCCTGTCGGCCCAGGCCCAGGCCTGCCTGCAAGGCTATCCGTGGCCGGGCAACGTGCGCGAGCTGGACAACGCCATCCAGCGGGCGCTGATCCTGCAGCAGGGCGGGGTGATCGAGGCGGCGGACTTCTGCCTGGCCGGGGTGCTGCCGCTGCTGGCGACATCGCCCGTAGAGCCGGTGCCGGTGCTGGCCGAGCCGTCCGAACCAGCCGGGCTGGGGGATGACCTGCGCCGCCACGAGTTCCAGGTGATCATCGATACCCTGCGCGCCGAGCGCGGGCGCCGCAAGGAGGCTGCCGAGCGTCTGGGCATCAGCCCGCGCACCTTGCGCTACAAGCTGGCACAGATGCGTGATGCCGGCCTGGATGTGGAGGCGAGTCTCTACGCCAGCGGCGTGTGACGCCGTAACCGGTCGTTTTTGTTGGTCCTGTGGGTAGAGCTGGCACTCTTGTTGCTAAGTTCTGCCTGTCCGCTGCGTAGTGTCAAAAAAATGCGGGTCGTCGGAGAGAAGAGTCAATGAGCCAAGGTGTTGAATTTAATCGATTGATGTTGGACATGCGGGCCATGCAGGCGGACGCCATGTCGATGTCGAAGGCTGCCCCTGCGCCAGAGCTTGGCTCGAGCGGTTTTGCCGACATGCTTGGCCAGGCCATCAACAAGGTCAGCGATACCCAGCAGGCGTCCACCCAGTTGGCCAACGCCTTCGAGATCGGCAAGAGCGGCGTCGACCTTACCGACGTGATGATCGCCTCGCAGAAGGCCAGCGTGTCGTTCCAGGCCTTGACCCAGGTGCGCAACAAGCTGGTGCAGGCGTATCAAGACATCATGCAGATGCCGGTATAAGGGCGAGATTGAGTCATGGCCGAAGCAGTCGTTGATAACGTGCCCGCCAAAGGCAGCCCGGCGCCCAAGCCGCCGCTGTTCGGCATGTCCTTTCTGGAAAACATCGCAGAGATGCCCATGCTGCGTCAGGTCGGCCTGCTGGTCGGGTTGGCGGCGAGCGTGGCGATCGGCTTTGCCGTGGTGCTGTGGTCGCAGCAGCCCGACTACCGCCCGCTGTACCCAAGCCTTGCCGGCATGGACACCAAGCAGGTCATGGACACCCTGTCCGCCGCCGACATCGCCTACAACGTCGAGCCCAGCTCCGGGGCGCTGCTGGTCAAGTCCGAAGACCTCTCCCGTGCGCGCCTGAAACTTGCCGCGGCCGGCGTGGCGCCAGGCGACGGCAACGTCGGCTTCGAACTGCTCGACAAGGAGCAGGGGCTGGGCACCAGCCAGTTCATGGAGGCCACCCGTTATCGTCGCGGCCTGGAAGGTGAACTGGCGCGTACCATCTCCAGCCTGAACAACGTCAAGGGTGCCCGCGTGCACCTGGCCATTCCGAAAAGCTCGGTGTTCGTGCGCGACGAGCGCAAGCCCAGTGCCTCGGTACTGGTCGAGCTGTATTCGGGGCGTGGCCTCGAGCCCGGCCAGGTGGCGGCCATCGTCAACCTGGTGGCGTCCAGCGTTCCGGAACTGAACAAGTCCCAGGTGACCGTGGTCGACCAGAAGGGCAACCTGCTGTCCGACCAGGGCGAGAACTCCGAGCTGACCATGGCCGGCAAGCAGTTCGACTACAGCCGCCGCATGGAAGGCATGCTCACCCAGCGCGTGCACAACATTCTGTTGCCGGTGCTGGGCAACGACCGCTACAAGGCCGAAGTCTCCGCCGACGTCGACTTCAGTGCGGTCGAGTCCACCTCCGAACAGTTCAACCCCGACCAGCCTGCCTTGCGCAGCGAGCAGTCGGTGAACGAACAACGCTCCAGCAGCATGGGCCCGCAGGGCGTGCCTGGTGCCCTGAGCAACCAGCCACCCGGCCCGGCCACTGCGCCACAGCAGACCGGTCAGGCACAGGCTGCCGCGGGCATGGTGCAACCAGGCCAGCCGCTGCTGGACGCCAACGGCCAGCAGATCATGGACCCGGCCACCGGCCAGCCGATGCTCGCACCGTACCCGGCCGACAAGCGTCAGCAGTCGACCAAGAACTTCGAACTGGACCGTTCCATCAGTCACACCCGCCAGCAGCAGGGGCGCCTGAGCCGCCTGTCGGTCGCGGTGGTGGTCGACGACCAGGTCAAGCTCGATCCGGCCACTGGCGAGTCGACCCGCGCCCCATGGGGGGCCGAAGACCTGGCGCGCTTCACGCGCCTGGTGCAGGACGCCGTCGGCTTCGATGCCAGCCGCGGTGACAGCGTCAGCGTGATCAACGTGCCATTCGCCGCCGACCGTGGCGAAGTGTTCACCGAGATTCCGTTCTACCAGCAACCGTGGTTCTGGGACATCATCAAGCAGGTCATGGGCGTGCTGTTCATCCTGGTGCTGGTGTTCGGCGTGCTGCGCCCGGTGCTCAACAACATCACCGGCAACGGCAAGCAGGGCGCCGGTGCCGATGGCGACATGGAACTGGGCGGCATGCTCGGTCTGGATGGCGATCTGGCCAACGACCGCGTCAGCCTGGGTGGTCCGCAAAGCATTCTGTTGCCTAGCCCGAGCGAGGGTTACGACGCTCAGCTGAACGCAATCAAGAGCCTGGTGGCCGAAGACCCGGGTCGTGTGGCCCAGGTCGTGAAAGAGTGGATCAACGCCGATGAGTGATAATCGAGCCCTTACCGCCAAACTGACCCGTGTCGACAAGGCGGCCATCCTGCTGCTGTCGCTGGGTGAAACCGATGCGGCGCAGGTGTTGCGCCACATGGGCCCAAAGGAAGTGCAGCGGGTCGGCGTGGCCATGGCGCAGATGGGCAACGTCCATCGCGAACAGGTCGAGCAGGTGATGAGCGAGTTCGTCGAGATCGTCGGCGACCAGACCAGCCTGGGTGTCGGCTCCGACGGCTACATCCGCAAGATGCTCACCCAGGCCCTGGGCGAGGACAAGGCCAACGGCCTGATCGACCGCATCCTGCTGGGTGGCAACACCAGCGGCCTGGACAGCCTGAAGTGGATGGAGCCGCGTGCCGTGGCTGACGTGATCCGCTACGAGCACCCGCAGATCCAGGCCATCGTGGTGGCCTACCTGGACCCCGACCAGGCCGGTGAGGTGCTGGGCAACTTCGATCACAAGGTGCGCCTGGACATCATCCTGCGCGTCTCCTCGCTCAACACCGTGCAGCCGGCGGCGCTCAAGGAGCTCAACCAGATTCTGGAGAAGCAGTTCTCGGGCAACTCCAACGCGGCGCGTACCACACTGGGCGGTATCAAGCGCGCGGCCGACATCATGAACTTCCTCGACAGTTCGGTCGAAGGCCAGCTGATGGACGCGATTCGCGACGTCGACGGCGAGCTGTCCGAGCAGATCGAAGACCTCATGTTCGTCTTCAACAACCTGGCCGATGTCGACGACCGCGGTATCCAGGCGCTGTTGCGCGAAGTGTCCTCGGACGTGCTCGTGGTGTCGCTCAAGGGCGCCGACGAGAAGGTCAAGGACAAGATCTTCAAGAACATGTCCAAGCGGGCTTCCGAGCTGCTGCGTGACGACCTCGAGGCCAAGGGCCCGGTGCGGGTCAGCGACGTGGAAACGGCGCAGAAAGAGATCCTCACCATTGCCCGGCGCATGGCCGAAGCCGGCGAGATCGTGCTTGGCGGCAAGGGCGCCGAAGAAATGATCTAAAGCCGTTCGCCGGCCCCGGCTCCTCCACAGGAGCCGGCCTTGCCGGCGGATGCCTCAACGCGGTACACGCCGGTGCCTGGCAGCCGCATCGCCGACCACCCCGGCGCCTACCCAATTGAACGCGTGGAATCATGTCGACCAACGAGCACCTGAGTGAACTGATCCCCGCCCGCGACGTCGAGGGCTTCGACCGCTGGGCGCTGCCCAGCTTCGACCCGGAGCCGGAACCCGAGCCCGAACCCGAGCCGGAAATCGTCGAGGAAGTCGAAGAAGTGCCGCTGGAAGAAGTCCAGCCGCTGACCCTCGAAGAGCTCGAAAGCATTCGCCAGGAAGCCTATAACGAAGGCTTTGCCACCGGCGAGCGCGAAGGGTTTCACAGCACCCAGCTCAAGGTCCGCCAGGAGGCCGAAGTGGCCCTGAGCGCCAAGCTGGCGAGCCTGGAGCAGCTGATGGGCCACCTGCTCGACCCGATCGCCGAGCAGGACAACCAGATCGAGAAGGCCCTGGTGCACATGGTCAGCCGCATCACCCGCGAGGTGATCGGGCGTGAGCTGGCCACCGACTCCAGCCAGATCACCCACGTGCTGCGCGAGGCCCTCAAGCTGCTGCCGATGGGCGCCGAAAACATCCGCATTCATGTCAATCCGCAGGACTTCGAGCTGGCCAAGGCCTTGCGCGAGCGTCATGAGGAAAACTGGCGCCTGCTCGAAGACGACGCCCTGTTGCCCGGTGGTTGCCGCATCGAGACGTTGCACAGCCGTATCGACGCCACCGTCGAGACCCGCATCGAAAAGGCCATGACCCAGTTGTTCGACCAGTTGCATGACCAGGGCCTGCACCCTGCCGCGCCAGACTTGCACGTCGACCTTGCTGGCGACGCGGGCACCCGCGAGGCCACGCCCGATGCGCCTTGACCGCACCAGCTTCGGCAAGCGCCTGGGCACCTATGCCGAGGCCGTAAGCCTGCCGGCGCAGCCGGTGGTGGAGGGGCGGTTGTTGCGCATGGTCGGCCTGACCCTGGAGGCCGAAGGCCTGCGCGCTGCCGTCGGCAGCCGCTGCCTGGTGATCAACGACGACAGCTACCATCCGGTGCAGGTCGAGGCCGAGGTCATGGGCTTTGCCGGTGACCGGGTGTTTCTCATGCCGGTGGGCAGCGTTGCCGGCATCGCGCCCGGTGCGCGGGTGGTGCCGCTGGCCGAAAGCGGCCGCCTGCCGATGGGCATGAGCATGCTCGGTCGCGTGCTGGATGGTGCCGGCCGGGCGCTGGATGGCAAGGGCGGGATGAAGGCCGAGGACTGGGTGCCGATGGACGGCCCCACCATCAACCCACTCAACCGCGACCCCATCAGCCAGCCGCTGGACGTGGGCATTCGCAGCATCAATGGCCTGCTGACGGTGGGCCGTGGCCAGCGCCTGGGCCTGTTCGCCGGTACCGGCGTGGGCAAGAGTGTGCTGCTGGGCATGATGACCCGTTTCACCGAGGCCGACATCATCGTGGTGGGGCTGATCGGTGAGCGGGGGCGTGAGGTCAAGGAGTTCATCGAGCACATCCTGGGCGAGGAGGGCATCAAGCGCTCGGTGGTGGTGGCATCCCCTGCCGATGATGCACCGCTGATGCGCCTGCGCGCCGCCATGTACTGCACGCGGATCGCCGAGTACTTTCGCGACAAGGGCAAGAACGTGCTGTTGCTGATGGATTCGCTGACCCGTTTCGCCCAGGCCCAGCGGGAAATCGCCCTGGCCATCGGCGAGCCGCCAGCCACCAAGGGCTATCCGCCTTCCGTGTTCGCCAAGCTGCCCAAGCTGGTGGAGCGCGCCGGCAACGGCGAGGCCGGTGGTGGCTCGATCACCGCCTTCTACACCGTGTTGTCCGAAGGCGACGACCAGCAGGACCCGATTGCCGACTCCGCGCGGGGCGTACTCGACGGCCATATCGTGCTGTCCCGGCGCCTGGCCGAAGAGGGGCACTACCCGGCCATCGATATCGAGGCTTCGATCAGCCGGGTCATGCCGCAGGTGGTCAGCCCCGAGCAGATGACCCAGGCCCAGCAGTTCAAGCAGCTCTGGTCGCGCCTGTCGCAAAGCCGCGACCTGATCAGCGTGGGTGCCTATGTGGCTGGCGGCGACCGCGAGACGGACCTGGCGATTTCCCTGCAACCCAAGTTGGTGCAGTACCTGCGCCAGGGGCTCAATGAAAACGTCAGCCATGAGCAGAGCCGCGATGAACTGGCGGCGGTGTTCGCCCCAGCGGCATCGGGCTGATAACCGATGGCCCTGCCAAGTCGTGCCGCGCGCCTGGTGCCGGTGGTGGAGATGGCCGAGGAGGCCGAGCGCAAGGCCGTGCAGCGCCTCGGGCATTTCCAGCAGCAGGTGAGCATGGCCGAAACCAAGCTCCGGGAACTGGACCAGTTTCGCAGCGAGTACCAGAACCAGTGGATGGAAAAGGGCGGCCAGGGCGTTTCAGGCAGCTGGCTGCTGGGCTATCAGCGCTTTCTCAGCCAACTGGACACCGCCGTGGCCCAGCAACACCAGAGCCTGGTGTGGCACCAGACCAACCTCAACAACGCACGGGCCACCTGGCAGCAGGCCTACGCCCGGGTCGAGGGCCTGCGCAAGCTGGTACAGCGCTACCGCGATGAAGCCCGCATGCTCGAGGACAAGCGCGAGCAGAAGCTGCTCGACGAATTGTCCCAGCGATTGCCGCGCCACGATCGCTTCTAGCACGGCATTGGTCGGCGCAGGTTGCCCAGGGGCGGGCGGGCTGCTAAACCTGTGGTGTCTGCAATCGCCATGATCGAAGGAGTCGAGCATATGGCCGTGGAGCACGATCTATCGCCGGATGGGAACAGCCTGACGATCAGGGTCAAGGGACGGTTCGATTTCGGCAAGCACCAGGCGTTTCGTGAATGCTACGAGCGCGAGCCAGTACCTTCCAAGGGCGTGGTCGTCGACTTGAAGGACGCCACCTATCTCGACAGCTCCGCCCTGGGCATGCTCCTGCTGCTGCGTGACCACGCCGGCGGCGACGATGCGTATATACGGGTGATCAACGCCAGCTCCGACGTTCGCAAGATCCTCGCCATCTCCAATTTCGACAAGCTGTTCGAGATCACTTGAGCGACCTCGTGAACGAGCAGTCGTCGCTGACCGTGCTGATTGCCGAAGATGGCGCCACCGACCGCCTGTTGCTGGCGCGCATCGTGCGCGAGCAGGGGCATTCGGTGATCACGGCCGAGAACGGTGCGCAGGCAGTGGCGCTGTTTGCCGAGCTGCGTCCGCAACTGGTGCTGCTCGACGCGCTGATGCCGGTGATGGACGGCTTCGAGGCGGCTCGCCAGATCAAGCTGATGGCTGGCCAGGCGCTGGTGCCGATCATCTTTCTTACCTCGCTGAGTGAGGAGCAAGCCCTGGTGCGTTGCCTGGAGGCTGGTGGCGACGACTTTCTGCCCAAGCCTTATCGCCCGGTGATCCTGGCCGCCAAGATCAAGGCGATGGATCGGCTGCGTCGCCTGCAGGCGACCGTGCTGGAGCAGCGCGACGAGCTGGCGCGCCACCACGGTCACCTGCTCAACGAGCAGCGGGTGGCCAAGGCGGTGTTCGATCAGGTCACGCACTCGGGGTGCCTGAATGCGCCGAACATCCGCTACCTGCAATCTCCCTATGCGCTGTTCAACGGCGACCTGCTGCTGGCGGCGTTCACGCCGACCGGTGAAATGCATGTGCTGCTGGGCGACTTCACTGGCCATGGCCTGCCGGCTGCAGTGGGCGCCATGCCGTTGGCCGAGGTGTTCTACGGCATGACCGCCAAGGGCTACGGCCTGGCCGAAACCTTGCGCGAGATGAACGCCAAGCTCAAGCGCATCCTGCCGGTGGACATGTTCTGCTGCGCAATGATGCTCAGCCTGAGTTTCGAGCGGCGCCTGGCCGAGGTATGGAACGGCGGCATGCCGGACGGCTACCTGCTGCCCGCGGCCGGTGGCGAGCCCCAGGCGCTGGTGTCGCGGCACTTGCCCTTGGGGGTGCTGGCGCCGGAGCGTTTCGACGAGCACCCCGAGGTGGTGTCGCTGGCGTTGGGGGATCGTCTGTTCCTGCTGTCCGATGGGGTGGTGGATACCTGCGACCAGGACGAGCAACTGTTCGGGGTGGAGCGCCTGCGCCAGGTGTTTGCGCGCAACCGTGCGCCGCAGCACCTGTTCGAGGATGTGCTGCAGGCGCTCGAAGACTTTCGCGGCCAGTCCCGCGACGATGTCAGCATGCTCGAGATCAGTGTGGTCGAGCCACAGACACTGGCCCCGCCGCCGCTGGTGTATTCGGACAGCGGCCAGTCCAGCCCGCTGGACTGGTCGCTGTCGTTCGAGTTTCGCGCGCAGACCCTCAAACGCTTCAACCCCTTGCCCTATCTGTTGCAGGTACTGCAGGAAATACACGGCCTGCGCCCCCAGAGCGGTGCGCTGCACAGCGTGCTCAACGAGCTCTACACCAATGCACTGGAGCACGGTGTGCTGGCCCTCGACTCGGCCCTCAAGCGCGACGCCCAGGGGTTTGCCGCCTATTATCAGGAGCGCAGCCGACGCCTGCAGGCATTGCAGGAAGGTTACATACGCTTGCACCTTCAGGTTGAACCCGTAGCGGGTGGCGGGCGTCTGGTGATTGAGATCGAAGATAGCGGCAGTGGCTTCGATGTGGGTACAGTGCTGGCCCGACCGGTGTTGGAGCAGCGGTTGTGCGGGCGTGGCCTGAGCCTGATCCGGCGTTTGAGCCGTCACGCCGAATGGGCCGACGGAGGGCGCAGGGCCCGCGTGGAGTTCGCCTGGGTGGCTCTGGCATAATTGAACTTGATCAAGGAGTGAGCAAGTGTCCGATCAGCGTATCGATAACAAGGTAGTGGGCGAGTTGCGGGAGGTCATGGGTAGCCAGTATGCCGAGTTGCTGGAGACCTTCCTGGCCGATTGCGAAAAGCGCATGGTGCAACTGCGCGACGCCCGCTCCCCCCGGCAGCTGAGTGAGGCTGCCCACAGTTTCAAGGGTAGCTGCAGCAACATGGGCGCCACCGACCTGGCCGAGTTGTGTCGGCAGCTGGAAGTGCGCGTGATGGAGCAGCCGGCACACGGCATCGAGGACCTGATCAGCCAGATCAGGTGCGAGTACCTCGAAGTGCGTCCCTTCTATGTCGCCGAGTTGGAGCGCGTGTCGCCGCAGGCGGCCAGGCATCCTGTGTAGCGCAAACCTGGCGCGACTCTTGCAGTCTCTTCGCTATTCAAGTTCGCGCTTCTGTAGTGGAGACCCTTCCCATGCCTGTCGCTTCAAACCCGCTGCTGCAACCGTCCGCCGTGGCCAAGGCCTCGCGCACGGCTGCGCCAGCGCCCGAAAAGGTGCCCCAGGTCGCCAATGACAAGGCTGCGGGCTTCTCCAAGGTGTATGCCGATCAGTCCCGCGACAAGCTGCCGGCCAAGGCGGATGTGCCCAATGCCGACAAGGCGGGCGTTGCAGCCGGGGCGGCAAATGCCGGCAAGACGGCGACCGATCAGGAGCGCACTGTTGCCGACAGCGGCAATTCATTGCCTGAACAGAAGCCGGCATCGGACGAGTCGACGCCAGTTGCCGATGACCTTCAACTGCTCGATTCGAGCCTGGTGGCGGGTCAGGTTACTGACGCCCAGGCCGGCGCACAGCTGATCCAGGCTCAGGCCGAAGCGGTGGCCCCAGTGGTGCAGGCGGCTGCCGCACAGTTGCAGGCCCAGGTGCAGGCCCCGGCCGTCGCGCCGCAGCCACCGGCCCCGGAAGAACCCGCTTTCGACCCGGCCGGCGACGTGCTCGAGGACCTGCCGGCATTGCGCCTGGCCCTGGAGCAGAACGCCCAGGCCCAGGGCACCACCTCTGCCCATGCCAGCAAGCCGACCACGGCGCAACCCGAAGCCACCCAGGGCCAGCCTGCCGTCAATACCCTGGCGGCCATGCTCGACCCGCGTCAGGCCGATCCGGGCGACAGCGAGCCGGGCGAGAAGGGCTTCAGCAACCTGCTCGATGACGGCCTGAAGGACCTCAAGGGCGCCTCCAGCGATACCCGTGTCGATGACTTTGCCGAGCGCCTCAGCGCGCTGACCCAGGCCGCGACGCCCAAGACCGCCAATGCGGTGCCGGTGGCGATGCCGCTGAACCAGCCGCTGGCGATGCACCAGGGTGGCTGGACCGAGGGCCTGGTCAATCGCGTGATGTACCTGTCCAGCCAGAACCTGAAGTCGGCTGAAATCAAGCTGGAGCCAGCCGAACTGGGGCGCTTGGACATTCGCGTGCACATGACACCCGAGCAGCAGGCGCAGATCACCTTCACCAGTGGCAACGTGGTGGTGCGCGAAGCGCTGGAAAACCAGGCCAGCCGGCTCAAGGAAATGTTCGCCGAACAGGGCCTGGCGCAACCTGACGTGAACGTGGCCGACCAGTCCCGCGAGCAGCAGCAGGGCTCGCAGGACGGCACCTCGAAGCTCAGCGGCGTGGCCGCGCGTCGCAATGAAGGCGCGGGCGGCGAAGAGGCCGACGCCGACGCGGCGGCCCAGCCCGTGGAGCGACCGGTGGTGCTGGGGTCCAGCGCGGTCGATTTCTACGCCTGATTGCACGGGTAGGGCTGGGCGGTTGCGGGGCGGCTGCCCAGCCCTTCACGGATGAATCTGCCCCTGCGTTCGTCGCCTTCCTCAATCGGGCCGGTGTGGCCCGCAAATCTGGCATAACACTTGCTCAACCCTCGCCATGTGGGACAAACCTCTTGTGAGTGACGGATTATTGGCATGGCGAAGAGCGAAGCAGTGAAAGACCCCGCCGTAAAAGGCAAACTCAAGCTGATCCTGCTGCTGGTGCTGGCATTGCTGCTGGCCATCGGCTTGTCGGTGGGCGCCACCTGGTTCTTCCTGCAAAGGGGCGACAGCAAACCTCAGGTCGACCCGGCAACCGTCAGCAACGTCAGGCCTGCGGCCATCTACGAGCCGCTGGCGCCAGCCTTCGTCGTCAACTTCAACCAGAACGGTCGTCAGCGCTACATGCAGGTGAGCATCACCATGCAGGGGCGCGACCAGGCTGCGCTGGATGCGCTGAAAGTGCACATGCCGGTGATCCGCAACAACCTGGTGATGCTCTTCTCCGGCCAGCCGTTCGACTCCCTGGCGACCCCGGTCGGCCAGGAGATGCTGCGCCAGAAGGCCACCGCCAGCGTGCAGGAAGTGGCCCAGAAAGAAGTCGGCAAGCTGGTGATCGACCAGTTGCTGTTCACCAATTTCGTATTGCAGTAGGAGCCCAAGATGGCCATGCAGGACCTGCTGTCCCAGGATGAGATCGATGCCCTGCTGCACGGCGTCGACGACGGGCTGGTGCAAACCGATAGCGGCGCCGACCCCGGCAGCATCAAGAGCTACGACCTGACCAGCCAGGACCGGATCGTGCGCGGGCGCATGCCGACCCTGGAAATGATCAACGAACGTTTCGCCCGCTATACCCGCGTGAGCATGTTCAACCTGCTGCGCCGCTCGGCGGATGT
Organism: Pseudomonas sp. UBA7500; assembly: GCF_002478435.1. Classification (NCBI taxonomy): domain Bacteria; kingdom Pseudomonadati; phylum Pseudomonadota; class Gammaproteobacteria; order Pseudomonadales; family Pseudomonadaceae; genus Pseudomonas; species Pseudomonas sp. UBA7500. Next base: position 61,716 of record NZ_DLNW01000023.1, read on the forward strand.
GGCAGTGGGGGGCGTGCAGGTGATGAAGTTCGGTGAGTACGTGCACTCGCTGTACGTGCCCACCAGCCTCAACCTGGTGAAGATCAAGCCGTTGCGCGGCACCTCGCTGTTCATCCTCGATGCCAAGCTGGTGTTCAAGCTGGTGGACAATTTCTTCGGCGGTGACGGTCGTCACGCCAAGATCGAGGGCCGCGAGTTCACGCCCACCGAATTGCGCGTGGTGCGCATGGTGCTGGACCAGTGCTTCGTCGACCTCAAGGAAGCCTGGCAGGCGATCATGCCGGTCAACTTCGAGTACATCAACTCGGAGGTCAACCCGGCCATGGCCAACATCGTCGGCCCGAGCGAGGCGGTGGTGGTGTCCACCTTCCACATCGAACTCGATGGCGGTGGCGGCGACCTGCACGTGACCATGCCCTACTCGATGATCGAGCCGGTGCGCGAAATGCTCGACGCGGGCTTCCAGTCCGACCTGGACGACCAGGACGAACGCTGGATCAAGGCCCTGCGCGAAGACGTGCTGGACGTCAGCGTGCCGATCAGCGCCACCGTGGCACGCCGCGAGCTGCGCCTGCGCGACATCCTGCACATGCAGCCGGGTGATGTGATCCCGGTCGAACTGCCGGACGAGCTGGTACTGCGCGCCAATGGCGTACCGTCGTTCAAGGCCAAGTTGGGCTCGCACAAGGGCACACTGGCATTGCAAGTAACCGAGCCGATCGAGCGCCGCTGATCGGTACCCTGGCTTTAACTCCGAATTGATTGCCCCGTCGAGGACAAGATGGCTGACGAAAACGATATCACCTCCATGGAAGACCAGGCCCTGGCCGATGAGTGGGCAGCAGCCCTGAGCGAGACCGGCGACGCCGGCCAGTCCGACATCGACGCGCTGTTGGCGGCTGACGGCGGCAGCAGTGCCGGCTCGCCCAACCGCCTGCCGATGGAAGAATTCGGCAGCTCGCCCAAGGGCAACGATGCAGTGACCCTGGACGGCCCGAACCTGGACGTGATCCTGGATATTCCGGTGAGCATCTCGATGGAAGTGGGCAGCACCGAAATCAACATCCGCAACCTGCTGCAACTGAACCAGGGTTCGGTGATCGAGCTGGACCGCCTGGCCGGCGAGCCGCTGGACGTGCTGGTCAACGGCACCCTGATCGCGCACGGCGAGGTGGTGGTGGTGAACGAGAAGTTCGGCATCCGCCTGACCGACGTGATCAGCCCGAGCGAACGCATCAAGAAGCTGCGCTGAGTGAAGCGTCTTCTGCAAGCGGGGCTGACCGGGGTCGGCCTGCTCTGGCTCGACCTGGCACTGGCGGCACAGCCCGCGGCCACGACAGCCGCGGCGACCACGGCAGCAGCCGGCAGTGCCAGCGGGCAGTTGGGCCGTCTGGTGCTGGGGTTGTTGCTGGTGCTGGGCCTGATCTTCTTTCTCGCCTGGCTGCTGCGCCGGGTGCAGAACGTGACGCCGCGTGGCCAGCAGGTCATCGAGATCGTCGGCACGCGCGTGGTCGGCCCGCGTGATCGGCTGCTGCTGGTGCAGGTGGGCAACGAACAGATACTGATCGGTCATACGCCGGGCAGCCTTACCGCATTGCATGTGCTGGCCGAGCCGGTGCAGGTACCGGCCAGCGCCCGCCAGGCTACGCCCGAATTCGCCCAGCGCCTGATGGAGCTGCTGGGCAAGGATCAAAAGGACAAGTCGTGATGGGCGCATTGCGCATGCTGTTGACTCTGCTGCTGATGTTCGCAGCGCCGCTGGCCCTGGCCGCCGACCCGCTGTCGATTCCGGCGATCACCCTGTCCAACGGGGCGGATGGGCAGCAGGAGTACTCGGTCAGCCTGCAGATCCTGCTGATCATGACGGCGCTGAGCTTCATTCCGGCGTTCGTGATCCTGATGACCAGCTTCACCCGGATCATCATCGTGTTCTCGATCCTGCGCCAGGCCCTGGGCCTGCAGCAGACGCCGTCGAACCAGATCCTCACCGGCATGGCGCTGTTCCTGACCCTGTTCATCATGGCGCCGGTATTCGACCGGGTGAACAAGGATGCCCTGCAGCCGTACCTGGCCGAGACCCTGTCGGCCCAGGACGCGGTGGCCAAGGCCCAGGTGCCCCTCAAGGACTTCATGCTGGCGCAGACCCGCGAGAGCGATCTCGACCTGTTCATGCGCCTGTCCAAGCGTACCGATATCGCCACGCCGGACGAGGCGCCGTTGACCATTCTGGTACCGGCCTTCGTCACCTCCGAACTCAAGACCGCGTTCCAGATCGGCTTCATGATCTTCATCCCGTTCCTGATCATCGACCTGGTGGTGGCCAGTGTGCTGATGGCCATGGGTATGATGATGCTGTCGCCGCTGATCATCTCCCTGCCGTTCAAGATCATGCTGTTCGTGCTGGTGGATGGCTGGGCGTTGATCATGGGCACCCTGGCCGGCAGTTTCGGTGGCGTCTAGCGCGCCGAGGAGAACAACATGACCCCAGAAGTTGCTGTCGACCTGTTCCGCGATGCGCTGTGGCTGACCACCATGATCGTGGCCGTGCTGGTGGTGCCGAGCCTGCTGGTGGGCCTGATGGTGGCCATGTTCCAGGCCGCCACCCAGATCAACGAACAGACCCTGAGCTTCCTGCCGCGCCTGCTGGTGATGCTGATCACGCTGATCGTGGCCGGGCCCTGGCTGGTGCAGAAGTTCATGGAATACATCCTGTCGTTGTACGGCAGCATTCCCCAGTTGATCGGCTGAGCGCGCGATGCTCCAGTTGACCGATGCGCAGATCGCCACCTGGGTGGCGAGCTTCATCCTGCCGCTGTTTCGCATTGCCGCCGTGCTGATGACCATGCCCATCATCGGGACCAAGATGGTGCCGGGGCGCATCCGCCTGTACCTGGCCCTGGCGATCACCGTGGTGGTGGTGCCGGGCCTGCCGCCGATGCCCGAAGTCAATCCGCTGTCGCTCAGCGGGCTGCTGCTGATTGCCGAGCAGATCCTCATCGGTGCGGTATTCGGCCTGTCGCTGCAGCTGTTCTTCCAGATATTCGTGGTGGCCGGGCAGGTGGTGGCCATCCAGATGGGCATGGCCTTCGCCTCCATGGTCGACCCGGTCAACGGCGTCAACGTGGCGGTGGTCAGCCAGTTCCTGAGCATGCTGGTGACGCTGCTGTTCCTGTCGATGAACGGGCACCTGGTGGTGTTCGAGGTGATCACCGAGAGCTTCACCACCTTGCCGGTGGGCACCGGCCTGATGGTCAACCACTACTGGGACCTGGTCGGGCGGCTGAGCTGGGTGCTGGGCGCGGCGCTGCTGCTGGTGCTGCCGGCGATCACCGCGCTGCTGGTGGTGAACATCGCCTTCGGCGTGATGACCCGTGCAGCGCCGCAGCTGAACATCTTCTCCATCGGTTTCCCGTTGACCCTGGTGCTGGGGCTCGGGATTTTCTGGGTTGTCCTGGCCGACATCCTTTCCCATTACCAGGCGCTGGCCTCCGAGGCCCTGCAGTGGCTGCGTGAGCTGGCGAGGGCGAGCTGAGCATGGCAGAGAGCGAAAGCGGTCAGGACAAGACAGAAGACCCCACGGAGAAAAAGAAGAAGGACGCCCGCGAGAAGGGCGAGATCGCCCGTTCCAAGGAGCTCAACACGGTGGTGGTGACCCTGGCCGGGGCCGGTGGCCTGCTGGTGTTCGGTGGTGGCCTGGCCGAAGTGCTGATGGACATCATGCGCATCAACTTCACCCTGTCGCGCGACACGCTGATCGACGAGCGCTCGATGGGCACCTTCTTGCTGGCCTCGGGCAAGATGGCCCTGATGGCGCTGCAGCCGGTATTGCTGGTGGCGCTGATCGTGGCCTTCATCGGGCCGATCTCGCTGGGTGGCTGGCTGTTTGCCGGCGGCACCCTGGCGCCCAAGTTCAGCCGCATGAACCCGCTGTCGGGGATCAAGCGCATGTTTTCCCTGAACGCACTGACCGAGCTGCTCAAGGCCCTGGCGAAGTTCTTCGTGATCCTGATCGTGGCGCTGGTGGTGTTGTCGTCGGACCGTGACGACCTGCTGGCCATTGCCAACGAGCCGCTGGAGCAGGCGATCATCCACAGCGTGCAGGTGGTGGGCTGGAGTGCCCTGTGGATGGCCGCCGGCCTGTTGCTGATTGCCCTGGTGGACGTGCCGTTGCAGCTGTACCAGTCGCACAAGAAGCTGCTGATGACCAAGCAGGAGGTGCGCGACGAGTACAAGAACAGCGAGGGCAAGCCGGAGGTCAAGCAGCGTATTCGCCAGTTGCAGCGCGAGATGTCGCAGCGGCGCATGATGGCGGCGATCCCCGATGCCGACGTGATCATCACCAACCCGACCCACTATGCGGTGGCGCTCAAGTACGACCCCGAGAAGGGCAATGCGCCGACGCTGCTGGCCAAGGGCACCGATTTCCTGGCGCTGAAGATTCGCGAAATCGCCAATGCCCACAACATCCAGGTGCTGGAATCGCCTGAGCTGGCGCGTTCGATCTTCTACTCCACCGAGCTCGAGGAAGAGATCCCGGCCGGCCTCTACCTGGCCGTGGCCCAGGTGCTGGCCTACGTGTATCAGATTCGCCAGCACCGGGCGGGCAAGGGCAAGGCGCCGGAGCCGCTCAAGGATCTGCCGATTCCGCCGGACCTGCGCCGCGATTCCTGAACCGTTTGAGCTCTTCCCGTCGGCGCCGAGGTGTCGGCCCCTTCGCTGCAGGAGCCGGCAGTGTCGGCGAAGGTCGCGTCACTGATCCAAAGTTGGAAAGCTTCTTGCAATAGCAGCGCCAAGCGCCCGCATGGCGTCAAAAGTTTGCTTGAAGAGGAATATCGGTGGATCGCTCTCAGTTAATCAACAGCGCCCGTAGCAACCTGTCCGGGCTCGGCCGGGGCAACCTGGGGGTGCCGCTGTTGCTGCTGGTGATGTTGGCAATGATGATGTTGCCGATCCCGCCGTTCCTGCTCGACGTGTTCTTCACCTTCAACATCGCCCTGTCCATCGTCGTGCTGCTGGTGTGCGTGTACGCCTTGCGCCCGCTGGATTTCGCCGTGTTTCCGACCATCCTGCTGGTGGCCACGCTGCTGCGCCTGGCGCTGAACGTGGCGTCCACGCGGGTGGTGATGCTCCACGGCCACGACGGCCACGAAGCCGCGGGCAAGGTGATCCAGGCCTTCGGCGAGGTGGTGATCGGCGGCAACTACGTGGTCGGTATCGTGGTGTTCGCGATCCTCATGATCATCAACTTCGTGGTGGTGACCAAGGGTGCGGGGCGCATTTCCGAGGTGAGCGCGCGCTTCACCCTCGACGCCATGCCCGGCAAGCAGATGGCCATCGACGCCGACCTCAACGCCGGCCTGATCGACCAGGCCCAGGCCAAGGCACGGCGTACCGAAGTGGCCCAGGAGGCCGAGTTCTACGGTTCGATGGACGGTGCCAGCAAGTTCGTGCGCGGTGACGCCATCGCCGGCCTGCTGATCCTGTTCATCAACCTGATCGGCGGCATGGCCGTGGGTATCTTCCAGCACGGCATGACCTTCGGCGACGCCGGTCGCGTGTATGCGCTGCTCACCATCGGTGACGGTTTGGTGGCGCAGCTGCCTTCGCTGCTGCTGTCCACCGCCGCCGCGATCATGGTTACCCGTGCCTCGGGCTCCGAGGAAATGGGCAAGCAGATCAACCGGCAGATGTTCGATTCGCCCAAGGCGCTGGCCGTGTCCGGCGGCCTGATGATCGTCATGGGGCTGGTGCCGGGCATGCCGCACGTGGCATTCCTCAGCCTCGGCCTGATGGCCGCGGGCGGCGCCTACCTGGTGTGGCGCAAGCAGAACCAGGCCAAGGTCAAGGCACAGCAGGAAGTGCAGCGCCAGCAGGACCTGCTGCCGTCGCCGCAGCGTGCTCAGGAAACCAAGGAGCTGGGCTGGGACGACGTTACCCCGATCGACATGATCGGCCTGGAAGTCGGCTACCGGCTGATCCCGCTGGTGGACCGCAACCAGGGTGGGCAGTTGCTGGCGCGGATCAAGGGGGTGCGCAAGAAGCTGTCCCAGGACCTGGGCTTCCTGATGCCCACCGTGCACATCCGCGACAACCTCGACCTGGCCCCCAGCGCCTACCGCCTGACGCTGATGGGGGTGATCCTGGCCGAGGCCGAGATCTACCCCGACCGCGAACTGGCGATCAACCCGGGGCAGGTGTTCGGCAACCTCAATGGCATCGCCGCCAGGGACCCGGCCTTCGGCCTGGAGGCAGTGTGGATCGATGTGGCCCAGCGCAGCCAGGCGCAATCGCTGGGCTACACCGTGGTGGACGCGAGCACCGTGGTCGCCACCCACCTCAACCAGATCCTCTACAAGCATTGCCACGAGCTGATCGGTCACGAAGAGGTACAGCAACTGCTGCAGGTCCTGGCCAAGGGCTCGCCCAAGCTGGCCGAGGAACTGGTGCCGGGGGTGCTGCCGCTGTCCGGTCTGCTCAAGGTGCTGCAGGCGTTGCTGGCCGAGCAGGTGCCGGTGCGCGACATCCGCACCATTGCCGAAGCCATCGCCAACAATGCCGCCAAGAGTCAAGATACCGCCGCGCTGGTGGCTTCGGTGCGCGTAGGATTGAGCCGCGCAATCGTGCAAAGCATTGTAGGAACTGAGTCCGAGCTGCCTGTGATCACGCTTGAGCCAAGGTTGGAACAGATTTTGCTCAATAGTTTGCAAAGGGCCGGGCAGGGTCAGGAAGATGGTGTTCTTCTTGAGCCGAGCATGGCCGAAAAGCTTCAGCGTTCGTTGATCGAGGCCGCCCAGCGTCAGGAGATGCAAGGGCAACCTGCAATCCTGCTGGTCGCAGGACCCGTTCGACAGATGCTGTCGCGTTTTGGCCGCCTGGCTGTACCGAATTTGCATGTTTTGGCGTATCAGGAAATACCTGACAACAAGCAAGTTACCATCGTTGCCACAGTAGGCCCCAACGGCTGAGGTAGTGGGATATGCAAGTTAAGCGTTTTTTCGCCGCTGATATGCGTCAGGCCATGAAGCTGGTTCGTGATGAGCTGGGGGCAGAGGCCGCCATCATCGGCAACCGACGGATTGCTGGCGGTGTCGAGCTGACGGCGGCGCTGGACTACAAGCTGTCCGCGCTTGCGCCGCGGGTGCCGAACGTCGAGCTCGAGGACGAACTGCGCAAGACCCAGTCGCGCATCGTCACCGCGCAGGCCGAGCTCAGCAGCCGGGTCGAAGGCGAGGAGGGCAACCGCCAGTTGTTCGCCGGCCTGCCGCTGACCGCCTCCGAGCCGCTGGTAGAGCCGCAGGTCGAGGCCCCCGTGCGGCCTCAGGCAGCAGCCCCGGCGCCGGTCGATCAGCGCCTGTTCGATTCCATGCGTTCGGAACTCTCGGGCCTACGCGAGCTGCTCGAAGTGCAGCTCGGCTCGCTGGCCTGGACCCAGCTGCAGGGCAGCAAGCCGCACCAGGCCAACCTCTGGCGCCGCCTGCAGCGCATCGGCATCGCCGGGCCGCTGGCCCGCGAGGTGCTGGACATCACTGCCGACATCGAAGAGCCCCGCCAGGCCTGGCGCATGCTGCTGGCGCACCTGGCCCGCATGATCCAGGTGCCGGAAATCGAGCCGATCGAAGAGGGCGGCGTGATCGCCATGGTCGGCCCGGCCGGCATGGGCAAGACCACCACCCTGGCCAAGCTGGCGGCGCGCTATGTGCTCAAGTACGGCGCGCAGAACATCGCGCTGGTGAGCATGGACAGCTTTCGCATCGGCGCCCAGGAACAACTCAAGACCCTGGGGCGCATCCTGAATGTGTCGGTGACCCACGTCGACCCCGGCCAGTCGCTGGCCCAGGCCCTGGACCCTCTGCTGCGCAAGCGCGTGGTGCTGATCGATACCGCCGGCCTGCAGGCCAGCGACCCGGCACTGCGCATGCAGCTCGAAACCCTGGCCGGGCGCGGCATCCAGGCCAAGAATTACCTGGTGCTGGCCACCACCAGCCAGAAGCAGGTGCTGACCGCTGCCTACCACAGCTACAAGCGCTGCGGGCTGGCCGGTTGCATCCTGACCAAGCTCGACGAAACGGCGTGCCTGGGCGAGGTGCTGAGCCTGGCCATCACGCATGAGTTGCCGGTGGCCTATCTGACCGATGGGCCGCGCATTCCGGACGATCTGCACTTGCCGCGCCGGCACCATCTGGTCAGTCGCGCGGTCAGTGTACAAATGCAGGACGATCCCAGCGAAGAGGCCATGGCCGACATGTTCGCCGATCTGTACCACAGCGACGGCAAGCGTGTCGGCTGAGGTAAATGTGTATACGTTGCAAAGTACCTACATCAATGGTCTGCCAGGCATTTTTCAGGTGTTGAAAGCGCAGCCAGTCATGTGGCCTCGGTCTAAGTAAGACAAGGTAAAGAACAAACATGGGCAGCATGCATCCCGTACAGGTGATCGCCGTGACAGGCGGCAAAGGTGGCGTCGGCAAGACCAACGTGTCAGTGAACTTGTCATTGGCGCTGGCTGAGCTTGGCCGTCGGGTCATGCTGCTGGACGCCGACCTGGGCCTGGCCAACGTCGACGTCTTGCTCGGCCTGACCCCCAAACGCACACTGGCCGATGTCATCGAGGGCCGCTGCGAGCTGCGCGACGTGCTGCTGCCGGGGCCTGGCGGGGTACGCATCGTGCCTGCGGCCTCCGGCACCCAGAGCATGGTGCACCTGGCGCCGGCCCAGCATGCCGGGCTGATCCAGGCGTTCAGCGAGATCGGCGACAACCTCGACGTGCTGGTCATCGACACCGCGGCCGGCATCGGCGATTCGGTCGTCAGCTTCGTGCGCGCGGCCCAGGAAGTGCTGCTGGTGGTGTGCGACGAGCCCACGTCCATCACTGACGCCTATGCCCTGATCAAGCTGCTGAACCGCGATTACGGCATGAACCGTTTCCGGGTGCTGGCCAACATGGCACAAAGCCCTCAGGAAGGTCGCAATCTGTTCGCCAAATTGACCAAGGTCACGGATCGCTTCCTGGATGTCGCCTTACAATACGTCGGTGCTGTGCCCTACGACGAATGTGTCCGCAAGGCAGTGCAGAAGCAGCGAGCAGTCTACGAAGCCTTTCCGCGTTCCAAGTGCGCGCTGGCCTTCAAGGCCATTGCTCAGAAGGTCGATAGCTGGCCGTTGCCTGCCAACCCGCGTGGTCATCTGGAGTTCTTCGTCGAACGGCTGGTGCAACCGACCAGTGCGGGACCAGTGCTATGAGTGCAAGCGGCTATCGGATGTACAGCAAGGCTTCGCGTGATGCCCAGTACGAGCTGATCGAGCGGTACGCACCCTTGGTCAAGCGCATTGCCTATCACCTGCTGGCGCGTCTGCCAGCCAGTGTGCAGGTGGAAGACCTGATCCAGGCCGGCATGATCGGCCTGCTCGAGGTCTCCAACAAGTACGACTCCAGCAAGGGTGCCAGTTTCGAGACCTATGCCGGTATCCGCATCCGTGGGGCCATGCTCGACGAGGTGCGCAAGGGGGATTGGGCGCCGCGTTCGGTACACCGCAATACCCGCATGGTGAGTGACGCGATTCGTGCAATTGAAGCAAAAACCGGTCGTGATGCTAAAGATCACGAGGTTGCTGCCGAACTTCAATTGAGTCTCGATGATTATTACGGGATTTTGAACGATACCTTGGGCAGTCGCCTGTTCAGTTTCGACGACCTGTTGCAGGACGGCGAACATGAAGGCCTGCACGAGGACGGCGCCAGTGCCCAGCTCGAGCCATCGCGCGATCTGGAAGACGAGCGCTTTCAGGCAGCCCTGGCGGATGCAATCGCCAACCTGCCCGAGCGCGAGCGCCTGGTGCTGGCGCTGTACTACGACGAAGAGCTGAACCTCAAGGAAATCGGCGAGGTGCTGGGAGTCAGCGAGTCGCGTGTCAGCCAGTTGCACAGCCAGTGCGCCGCACGCTTGCGCGGTCGCCTGGGGGAATGGCGGGCGCGTTGAGCAGCCGTTCCATACAGTCGTGAAATGTAGTGCCCGAATTGATTGAATGCGCGTTCAGCGCTGAGCGCGTTAAAGACTGCTTGGAGGTCTAATTGAACAAAGACATGAAAATCCTCATCGTCGACGATTTTTCGACGATGCGGCGGATCATCAAGAACCTGTTGCGTGACCTGGGCTTCACCAATACCCAGGAAGCCGACGACGGCAACACCGCGTTGCCGATGCTCGAAAGCGGTCACTTCGATTTCCTGGTGACCGACTGGAACATGCCCGGCATGTCCGGTATCGACCTGCTGCGCAAGGTACGTCTGGATGAACGCCTCAAGCACCTGCCGGTGCTGATGGTGACGGCCGAAGCCAAACGCGAACAGATCATCGAAGCCGCCCAGGCGGGCGTCAACGGCTATGTGGTCAAACCGTTCACCGCCCAGGTGCTGAAAGAAAAGATCGAAAAGATCTTCGAGCGCGTCAATAGCTGAGGTACGCCACGGGGGCGCTTATGGAGCAAAAAAGATCATCTTTGGACGACTTCGAGTCGACTCTGAAGAAACATGCCCAGGAGCTGGTCAGCAGCCTTGAAAAAGGCAGGTTCGGCGACGCGGTGCAACTGATCCATCAGCTGAACCAGACCCGTGACCTTGGCCTGTACCAGGAAGTCGGCAAGCTTACCCGCGAGCTGCACAGTGCGATCGTCAGTTTCCAGATCGATCCGCACATGCCGCAGGCCGAGGAAGTCTCGCAGATTACCGACGCCACCGAACGCCTGTCGTATGTGGTCAAGCTGACCGAGGGCGCTGCCAACCGCACCATGGACCTGGTGGAGGCAAGCACGCCGGTACTCAATGACCTCAGTGCCGAGGCGGCCAGCCTGAGTGGCGACTGGCAGCGCTTCATGCGCCGCGAAGTCGAGGCTCCGGAGTTTCGCGAGCTGGTCAAGCGCGTCGACAGTTTCCTGACGCACAGCGCCGAGGGCAACCGCAAGGTCGCCGGCCATCTCAACGACATTCTTCTGGCTCAGGACTACCAAGACCTGACCGGCCAGGTGATCAAGCGCGTCACGGCACTGGTCACCGAAGTAGAAAGCAATCTTCTGAAGCTCGTGTTGATGGCGAGTCAGGTCGACCGGTTCGCCGGCATCGAGCATGACCACGACCAGCTGCGTGCCGAAAAAGATCAAGAAAAACATCCGACTCGGGGTGAAGGACCACAGATTCATGCCGATAAACGTGAAGACGTTGTGTCCGGTCAGGACGATGTCGACGATCTGCTGTCCAGCCTGGGTTTTTAGGGAGCACGTTTAATGAGCTTCGGCGCCGATGAAGAAATCCTCCAGGATTTTCTGGTAGAAGCCGGCGAAATTCTTGAGCAACTGTCCGAGCAACTGGTCGAGCTGGAAAGCCGCCCGGATGATGCCGACCTGCTCAATGCAATTTTTCGCGGTTTTCACACTGTAAAAGGGGGCGCCGGCTTCCTCCAGCTCAATGAGCTGGTGGAGTGCTGCCACATCGCCGAAAACGTCTTCGACATCCTGCGCAAGGGTGAACGACGTGTGGACGCCGAACTGATGGACGTGGTCCTGGAAGCCCTGGACACCGTCAACAGCATGTTCGGCCAGGTGCGCGAGCGCACCGACATCACCGCAGCCACTCCGGAACTGCTGGCCGCCCTGGCGCGCCTGGCCGAACCTGCCAGTGCCGAAGCGGCGGCGCCTGCGCCGGTGGCGGCGGTTGCCGAGCCGGAGCCTGAGGCCGAGGCGAGCGGGGGTGATATCACCGACAGCGAGTTCGAGCAGTTGCTCGACTCGCTCAATGCCGCCAAGGCCCAGGCCGAGGCGCCCGAGCCGGTAGCCGTGGACGCTGCCAGCGATGAAATCACCGACGCCGAGTTCGAGTCGTTGCTGGACCAGTTGCATGGCAAGGGCCAGTTCGCCCCCGACAGCGTGGCGGCGGCATCTGCTGCTGCACCTGGCGCGGACGCGGCGCCCAGCGGTGATATTACCGACGATGAATTCGAAGCACTGCTGGACCAGTTGCACGGCAAGGGCACCTTTGCCGCCGATGCACTGCCCGGCGCTGTAGCGGCCGCCGCACCGGCCGCTGCCGCACCCGCAGCGGCGGGTGACCATATTTCCGAACACGAATTCGAGGCCCTGCTCGACGAGTTGCACGGCAAGGGCAAGTTCGCGCCCGACGCCGTCAGCGGCGCTGGCGCTGCCAACGCGCCTGCTGCTGCGGCGACGGTTGCGGCCAAGCCGGCGGCCAAGCCCGCAGCGGCACCGGCACCGGCACCGGCCAAGGCACCCGCCCCCGCGCCAGCCCGTCAAGCGGCTCCCGCTGCCGACAAGCATCCGGCCAGCGAGGCCGAGACCACCGTGCGGGTCGACACCGCGCGCCTGGACGAGATCATGAACATGGTCGGCGAACTGGTGCTGGTGCGTAACCGCCTGGTGCGCCTGGGCCTGAACAGCGGCGATGAAGCCATGTCCAAGGCCGTTTCGAACCTGGACGTGGTGACCGCCGACCTGCAGACCGCGGTGATGAAGACCCGCATGCAGCCGATCAAGAAGGTCTTCGGGCGCTTCCCGCGTCTGGTTCGCGACCTGGCCCGCCAGCTCAAGAAAGAGATCAACCTGGAGCTGGTCGGCGAAGAGACCGACCTGGACAAGAACCTCGTCGAGGCCCTGGCCGACCCGCTGGTGCACTTGGTGCGCAACGCCGTCGACCATGGCGTGGAAACCCCGGAAGAGCGCGAAGCCGCCGGCAAGTCGCGCAATGGCAAGGTGATCCTCGCTGCCGAACAGGAAGGCGACCACATCCTGCTGTCGATCTCCGATGACGGCAAGGGCATGGATGCCAATGTCCTGCGCGCCATTGCGGTCAAGCGCGGGGTGATGGACAAGGACGCCGCCGATCGCCTCAGCGAAAGCGACTGCTACAACCTGATCTTCGCCCCGGGCTTCTCGACCAAGACCGAGATCTCCGACGTGTCCGGTCGCGGCGTGGGCATGGACGTGGTCAAGACCAAGATTTCCCAGCTCAACGGCTCGATCAACATCTACTCGACCAAGGGCCAGGGCTCGAAGATCGTCATCAAGGTGCCGCTGACCCTGGCGATCATGCCGACCCTGATGGTGATGCTCGGCAACCAGGCCTTCGCCTTCCCGCTGGTGAACGTCAACGAGATTTTCCACCTGGACCTGTCGCGCACCAACGTGGTCGACGGCCAGGAAGTGGTGATCGTGCGTGACAAGGCCTTGCCGCTGTTCTACCTCAAGCGCTGGCTGGTCAGCTCGGCAGCCCACGAGGAGCAGCGTGAAGGCCACGTGGTGATCCTGTCGGTGGGTACCCAGCGCATCGGCTTCGTGGTCGACCAGCTGGTGGGCCAGGAAGAGGTGGTCATCAAGCCGTTGGGCAAGATGCTGCAGGGCACCCCGGGCATGTCGGGCGCCACCATTACCGGTGACGGGCGCATTGCGCTGATCCTCGACGTGCCGAGCATGCTCAAGCGTTACGCCGCTCGGCGTATCTGATCCCGGTGGCGTGGCCAGGTGGCCGCGCCCCGTAATGGAGTGTTTATGGTAGTCAAGGTCCTGGTGGTGGATGATTCCGGTTTTTTCCGCCGCCGTGTCTCGGAAATTCTTTCAGCGGACCCGACTATCCAGGTGGTCGGTACCGCGACCAACGGCAAGGAAGCGATCGATCAGGCGCTGTCGCTCAAGCCCGACGTCATCACCATGGACTATGAAATGCCCATGATGGATGGCATCACCGCCGTGCGTCATATCATGCAGCGCTGCCCCACGCCTGTACTGATGTTCTCCTCGCTCACCCACGAAGGCGCCCGCGTCACCCTCGATGCACTGGACGCCGGTGCGGTGGACTACCTGCCGAAGAACTTCGAGGACATCTCGCGCAACCCCGAGAAGGTCAAGCAGATGCTGTGCGAAAAGGTGCATACCATTTCGCGCAGCAACCGTCGTTTCAGCAGCTATGCCAGCCCGGCACCGGCCGCAGCGCCTGCACCGTCGCACAGCGCCGGCAGCAGCGCCCCGGCAGCGTCCATGCGCGCCGCCCCGGTTGCCCCGCAAGCCCCTGCGCGGGCCGCTGCACCCAGCTCGCCAGCGCCCAAGCGCAAGGCCTACAAGCTGCTGGCCATCGGTACCTCCACCGGTGGCCCGGTGGCGCTGCAGCGCGTGCTGACCCAGCTGCCCGCCAACTTCCCGGCGCCGATCGTGCTGATCCAGCACATGCCGGCGGCCTTCACCAAGGCCTTCGCCGAGCGCCTGGACAAGCTGTGCCGCATCAGCGTCAAGGAAGCCGAGGACGGCGACGTGCTGCGCCCCGGCCTGGCCCTGCTGGCACCGGGCGGCAAGCAGATGATGGTCGACGGGCGCGGCACGGTGAAGATCCTGCCGGGTGACGAACGCCTCAACTACAAGCCCTGCGTGGACATCACCTTCGGTTCGGCGGCCAAGTCGTATGGCGACAAGGTGCTGGCCGTGGTGCTGACCGGCATGGGCGCCGATGGCCGCGAAGGCGCGCGCCTGCTCAAGCAGGGCGGCAGCCAGGTGTGGGCCCAGGACGAAGCCAGCTGCGTGATCTATGGCATGCCCATGGCCATTGCCAAGGCCAACCTGGCCGATGCGGTGTACGGCCTGGACGAGATCGGCCGGCACCTGGTAGAGGCGTGCATCTGATGGACGTGTTGAGCCTTATCGGGATCATCCTGGCGTTCGTCGCCATCGTTGGCGGCAACTACCTCGAAGGCGGCCATCTGTCGGCGCTGATCAACGGCCCGGCGGCGCTGATCGTGATCGGCGGGACGCTGGCGGCCTCGCTGCTGCAGGCCCCCATGAGCGCGTTCAAGCGCGCCCTGCAGATCGTGCGCTGGATCCTCTTCCCGCCGCGGGTCGACCTGGCCGGCGGTATCGACCGGGTGGTCAACTGGAGCCTCACCGCACGCAAGGAAGGCCTGCTGGGCCTTGAGGGCGTGGCCGATGCCGAGCCCGACCCATATGCCCGCAAGGGCCTGCAGCTGCTGGTCGACGGCGCCGAGCCCGAAGCCATCCGCAGCATTCTCGAGGTGGATTTCTACACCCAGGAAAGCCGTGACATCCAGGCCGCCAAGGTGTTCGAGAGCATGGGCGGCTATGCGCCGACCATCGGCATCATCGGCGCGGTGATGGGCCTGATCCACGTGATGGGCAACCTGGCCGACCCGACCCAGCTGGGCAGCGGTATCGCCGTGGCGTTCGTGGCCACCATCTACGGCGTGGCCAGTGCCAACCTGATCCTGTTGCCGATCGCCAACAAGCTCAAGGCCCTGGCCATGCGCCAGTCGCGCTATCGCGAAATGCTCCTGGAAGGCTTGCTGTCGATTGCCGAAGGCGAGAACCCACGTTCAATCGAACTGAAGCTTCAGGGCTTCATGGAGTAAGCCATGGCCCGTCGTCGTCAACCCGAGGAACATGAAAACCACGAACGCTGGCTGGTGTCGTATGCCGACTTCATCACCTTGCTGTTCGCCTTCTTCGTGGTCATGTATTCGATTTCCTCGATCAACGAGGGCAAGTACAAGGTCATCTCGCAGGCGCTGATCGGCGTGTTCAACGACCCCGAGCGCAGCATGAAGCCGATTCCGATAGGCGACGAGCGCCCCCTCAGCGTCAAGCCGGCCGAACCGCTGATCAAGGACAGCGAGCAGGTCGATGCGGGCCTGGGGCAAAGTTCCAGCGACCCGCTGCAGACCATCGCCGACGATGTGCGCGATGCCTTTGGCGATCTGATCAAGTCCGACCAGATGACCGTGCGCGGCAACGAACTGTGGATCGAGATCGAGCTCAATTCCTCCCTGTTGTTCGGCAGTGGCGATGCCATGCCCAGCGACAAGGCGTTCGACATCATCGACAAGGTGGCGCACATCATCAAGCCGTTCGCCAACCCGGTGCACGTCGAAGGTTTCACCGATGACCAGCCGATCCGCACGGCGCAGTACCCGACCAACTGGGAGTTGTCGTCGGCACGGGCGGCGAGCATCGTGCGCCTGCTGGCGATGGAAGGGGTCAACCCGGCACGCATGGCTTCTGTGGGCTACGGCGAGTTCCAGCCCATCGCCAGCAATGCCAGCCCTGAAGGGCGCGCGCAGAACCGCAGGGTGGTGTTGGTGATCTCGCGCAATCTGGAGGTGCGCCGCAGCCTGACCGGTACCGGCAGCGCCAATGCCACACCCGATGCGGCGCTCAAGCGTGCTGGCACACAAACTGCACCGCCAGCCGTAGCACCGACGGCCGGGCGCAATCCCGTCAATTCCCCGTCGTCGACCCTTTAATCGATCCCGGCAGGGTCCGACCCGACCGGGAGGAAGCAGCGCAATGAGAGTCTGGGCAGTAGCCAATCAAAAAGGTGGTGTCGGCAAGACCACCACATCCATCGCCCTGGCCGGCCTGCTGGCCGAGGCGGGCAAGCGCGTGGTCGTGGTCGACCTCGACCCGCACGGGTCCATGACCAGCTACTTCGGTCACAACCCGGACACCCTCGAGCACAGCAGCTACGACCTGTTCCTGCACAAGGGCACGGTGCCCGAAGGGCTGCCGGGCCAGCTGTTGCTGCCCACCAGCGACGAGCGCATCTCGCTGCTGCCTTCGAGCACCGCCCTGGCGGTGCTCGAGCGTCAGTCCCCGGGCCAGAGTGGCCTGGGCCTGGTGATCGCCAAGAGTCTGGCGCAGCTGTGGCAGGATTTCGACTACGCGATCATCGACAGCCCGCCGTTGCTGGGCGTTCTGATGGTCAATGCGCTGGCAGCCAGCCAGCAACTGGTGATCCCGGTGCAGACCGAATACCTGGCGGTGAAAGGCCTCGAGCGCATGGTCAGCACGCTGAGCATGGTCAATCGCTCGCGCAAGCAGGCCTTGCCGTACCACATCGTGCCGACCCTGTTCGACCGCCGCACCCAGGCCTCGATGGGCACCCTGCGGGTGCTGCGCGACGCTTATCCCGACACCATCTGGCAGGGCTACATTCCGGTCGATACGCGCCTGCGCGACGCCAGCCGTGCCGGGCTCACGCCGTCGCAGTTCGATGGCAGGAGCCGTGGCGTGATTGCCTACCGGGCATTGCTCAAGCATCTGCTGGCGCAGAATGCCGTTGCGCAGGTGGCCTGATGAACAGCCCGCAGCAGGTCACCATAAAGCCTCAACTGGCCTTGCAGTCGTACCTGGACGGCCTGTTGCAGGAGGCCACCGAAGAGCTGCAGCCATTGCCCCTGGCGGTGGCCGAACGCGTCGCAGTGGCCCCGGCCCCGGTGGTCGTCACGGCGCCTGAAGCGATCGACGAGTTCCAGGCCGCAGTGCTCGAAGAACAAGCCCGTGACGCCCAACTCAAGATCGCAGCGCCGGCATTCGCCGAGCCGACGCGGCTGGTCATGCCGGTGATGGCGCCACCGGTGGTGGCCAAGGTGGTGGAGGCGGCCCCGGTGGTCGCCCCGGTCATCGCCGACGTGCCAACCCCGGTCGAGCCGCTGGTGCAGGTGCACCTGCCCGCAGCACCGGACCAGCCGGTGCCGCCGTTGACGGGCGACGGTCGCCCGGCCTGGGCCGCCGAGCCGTTCGAATGCCTGCTGTTCGACGTGGCCGGGCTGACCCTGGCGGTGCCGCTGGTGTGCCTGGGCTCGATCTACTCGCTGGCCGGCCAGGAGCTCACGCCGCTGTTCGGCCAGCCCGAGTGGTTCCTGGGCATCCTGCCGAGCCAGGCGGGCAACCTGAAGGTGCTCGACACGGCGCGCTGGGTCATGCCCGACCGCTACCGCGACGACTTCCGCCAGGGGCTGCAATACGTTATTTCGGTACAGGGCTACGAGTGGGGGCTGGCGGTGCATCAGGTCAGCCGCTCGCTGCGCCTGGACCCGAGCGAGATCAAGTGGCGTAGCCAGCGTGGGCAGCGCCCGTGGCTTGCCGGTACGGTCATCGAACACATGTGCGCGCTGCTGGATGTCGCCGAGCTGGCCGAGCTGATCGCCAGCGGCGCCGTCAAGCAGATGCACGGTACGCATAAATAATCGGTCGCAACTGCCGCGACCGCACTGAGTACACCGCCGAGAACGGCTTTTGAGGGTTAGGGGAATGAAAAACATGACTGCGCAGGGTTCCGACGATCCGATTCTGCAGTGGGTAACGTTCAAGCTGGACAACGAGTCCTACGGCATCAACGTGATGCAGGTCCAGGAAGTGCTGCGCTACACCGAAATCGCTCCGGTGCCGGGCGCGCCGAGCTATGTGCTGGGCATCATCAACCTGCGCGGCAATGTGGTGACCGTGATCGACACGCGCCAGCGCTTCGGCCTGATGTCTGCCGAAATCTCCGACAACAGCCGTATCGTGATCATCGAGGCGGACAAGCAGGTGGTCGGCATCCTGGTCGATAGCGTGGCCGAGGTCGTGTACCTGCGTCAGTCGGAGATCGAGACCGCGCCGAATGTCGGCAACGAGGAATCGGCCAAGTTCATCCAGGGCGTGTGCAACAAGAACAACGAACTGCTGATCCTGGTCGAGCTGGACAAGATGATGACCGAGGAAGAGTGGTCCGAGCTGGAGAATATCTGAGTTGATTCTCGAGGGTGCTGTCATATTTCTGGCGCTGGTCTGGATCCTCAGCCTGTGGCTGTTCTACGGCTACAGCAAGCGCCAGCGCGAGCTGGCCTCGCAGCAGGCTCAGGGCGATGCGCTGCGTGACCAGCGCATCAAGGACCTGGCCAAGCGTGTGGACGATTACCAGAACGGTACGGTGCGCATGGGCGACGCGTTGCACGAGCTGCGCGCCGTGGTGGCGCCGTTGCCGGACAAGCTGATGCAACTGGAGCAGCGCGACCCCAACAGCCTGTCGTTCGCCCAGGCGGCGCGGCTGGTGGGCATGGGCGCCAGCGTCGACGAGCTGACCCAGTCCTGCGGCCTGACCCAGGCCGAAGCCGAGCTGATGAGCAAGCTGCACCGCAGCTGATGCAAGGCACCCGGCCTGCGCGGCGTCAGTCCGGCGCAGGCAGGCTGTACAGGTTCGGGGTAATGTCGCGCTCCTGCGGGGCGTTGTCCACGAACCCCTCCGGCACCTGGCCCTTGAGCTGCCAGGCGAAGGCGATGATCTCGGCGATGGTCAGGTACAGCGCCTCCGGGATCTGATCGCCCAGCTCCATGCGCGCCAGCAGGCGTACCAGCTCGGCATTCTCGTAGATCGGCACTTCGTGTTCGCGGGCAATGGCCAGGATCGCCTCGGCCAGCTCGTCGTCGCCCTTGGCGCTCAAGGTCGGGGCCTGCTGGCCGTCGTAGGTCAGGGCAATGGCCTGACGTGGCGGGGTCTGGCTCATGCGTTTTCATCCACCCAGCGTTGTTCCAGATGCGTACGCGGCCCCTGTGGCGGCGTACCGTGATGGCACAGCAGTTCACCGACGTTGAGCCCGCGCTCCACCAACCGCGCGCGCAGCTTGCCGAGCTGGCTGTCGATCAGTTGCGCGGTGCTCGGCAGCTCCGCCCACAGCTGGCTGGACAGGTTGCCCTGGCTGATCTGCGCCTGCACCTGCAAGGGCCCCAGCGGGCTGAGGTCGAATGCCAGCTCCACGCGCCAGAGCATCTCCAGCGGGTCGCGCTGTTCGCGTTCCGGGTCGGCCTGCTGCTCGGGGGTTTCCTCGCGCTGCAGCTTCACTTGCAGCGGCATGAACTCCTGACCGTTGCGCACCGGTATCTCCAGTTGCCAGGTGGTCTGCAGGTTGCCGTCGGCGGTGGTGCGGGTTTGCTCCAGGCCAGCGAGCTGGTGGCTCTGCAGGCGTGAAATGGCTGCCGCTGCCAGGCGCAGCAGGTGTTCCAGGTCGCCTTCCTCGTCGCCACTTTGCAGCAGCCGCGAGGGCAGCGGAAAGCTTCCCGGGGCCGGGCGCGGGCTTACCTGGCCGAGCATGCCCAGGGCGTTGCGCACCATGCCCGGCAGCACCTGGGCCAGGGTGCTGGCGGCCACGGCCGGGTTGAACTGGGTGCTGCCGGGGAGGCCGGGCAGCAACTGCGCCACCAGCCGGATCACCTGGGCCTTGAGGTCGGGGGCGAGGGCGGCTGGGGCGCCAGCCAGCAGCTTGGCTTCCAGAAACGCGCCGCTGTTGTTCAGGGCCTGGGCCAGGCCCTTGGCCGTGCCGAGCTGTTCCATGTCCGGCAGGCTGGCCAGCAGGGTGCTCACGCTGGCCCGCACATCGGCCGGCAGGCGCTGCTCGGCGCTCATCTGTTGCAGGCTGGCGAGCAGGCCCGGCAGCGAGGCCTGGCGGCTCAGCTGCGCGCTCAGGTGCTGGGTGATCGCCAGTTGTTCCTGGCGCCCGCTCAGGGGCACGAAGCTGATCGACTGTTCACCCTGTACCCGTGCGCTGAGCAGGCTGCCCAGCGCCAGTGGCCGAGGGCTGTCGATGTTCAGGGTGGCGCCGGCCTGTGCGGTGTTGAGCAGGGTCACCAACGAGCGGAACAAGGCCGGCTGCCCGGCGGCCTGGGGCAGCGCCTGGGTGGTCAGTACCTTGCCCTGCAGCAGGGTGCCCGGCGGCAACTGGCGGGTGTCGAGCTGGGTGAGGGTGGCCACGCTGCGCGCGATGGCCTGCTGCACGGTGATGCTCAGGTTGCCGGCATTGGGCTGGCTGACCGTCAGCTCGCTGCCCTGGGGCAGGGGCTGGCTGGCGCTGGTCTGCACGGTGGTCTGGCGCCCGTTGGTCTGGGTCAGTTGCAGCAGCAGCTGGAAGTCCTGACCGACCTGGCGCAACGACAGTACCTGCGCCTGCGCGGTCTCGCCCGGGGCGAGCAGGGCAGGCTGGGGTTGCAGCAGCTTGAGCAGTTCGCCGGTCATCGCCGCGCTGCGCGCCTGGGGGTTGGCCAGGGCCTGCGGGCCAAGGCTGTTGATTTCGCCTGTCATCACGTTGCAACCTGTGGAAATAGCCCTCTTTGCAGTAGGACATGCCATGTATAATGCCGCCCGTTCCTGGCGGGTGCGCACGTCCTGTGGCGTGCCCGATGCGACCGGCCATGCCGTACAGCTGTTGCTCAGTATAACGGCCAGGCCCGGACCGACTTGAGACCGAACCATAAGGCGAACCTGTGACCCCTCGACTCGAAGCTGTGGGCCTGGCCTGCGAGCGCGACTGGCGAATGCTTTTCGAACACCTCGAACTGCACCTGGCGGCCGGTGACATGCTGCAGATCAGCGGCCCCAATGGCAGCGGCAAGACCAGCCTGCTGCGCCTGCTCAGCGGGTTGATGCGGCCCACCAGCGGTGAAATCCGCCTGGACGGCAAGCCCTTGGCCGAGCAGGGCAGCGAACTGGCCAGGATGCTGCTGTGGATCGGTCATGCGGCCGGCATCAAGGACCTGCTCACCGCCGAGGAAAACCTGGCCTGGCTGTGCGCCCTGCATCAGCCTGCCAGCCGCGAGGCGATCTGGCAGGCACTGGCGGCCGTGGGCCTGCGCGGCTTCGAAGATGTTGCCTGCCATACCCTGTCGGCCGGCCAGCAGCGCCGCGTGGCGCTGGCGCGGCTGTACCTGGACAGCCCGCCGCTGTGGATTCTCGACGAACCCTTCACCGCCCTCGACAAGCAGGGCGTGGCCCAGCTCGAAGCGCACCTGGCGGCGCATTGCGAGCGCGGCGGCATGGTCGTGCTGACCACCCACCACACGCTGGCGCAGACGCCGTCCGGCTACCGAGAACTGAACCTGGGGCAGTACGCGGCATGAGTGTGTTCGTTCATTTGCTGCGCCGAGAAGCGCAGGTGCTGTGCCGCCGGCCGGCCGAGCTTGCCAACCCATTGGTGTTCTTCGCGATCGTGATCGCGTTGTTCCCGTTGGCGGTCGGGCCGGAGACGCAATTGTTGCAAAACTTGTCCCCTGGGTTAGTCTGGGTGGCCGCCCTTTTATCCGTTCTGCTCTCGCTGGACGGGCTGTTTCGCAGTGATTTCGAGGACGGATCCCTCGAGCAGTGGGTCCTTTCGCCGCACCCCCTGGCGCTTCTGGTATTGGCAAAGGTGCTGGCACACTGGGCCTTTTCCGGTCTGGCACTGGTATTGTTGTCGCCGCTGCTGGCCCTGATGCTCGGTTTGCCGGTGCAATGCCTGCCGGTACTGCTGGCCTCGCTGCTGCTCGGTACCCCGGTACTGAGCCTGCTGGGTGCAGTGGGCGCAGCCTTGACCGTGGGTTTGAAGCGCGGTGGCCTGCTGCTGGCACTGCTTATTTTGCCGTTATATATCCCGGTGTTGATCCTGGGCAGTGGCGCCTTGCAGGCGGCACTGCAAGCTATGCCGGCGACCGGTTACCTGCTCTGGCTTGGCAGCCTGACCGCCCTTGCAGTAACCCTGGCACCCTTTGCAATAGCGGCTGGCCTGAAGATCAGCGTCGGCGAATAATGAGGTCTGGGCCCCGCCCAGCAAAGACCCTGGATGTACCGTGATGAAAAGCAGCGCAATAAGCTGGACGTGGTTTCACAAGCTGGGTTCACCCAAATGGTTCTATGCCATCAGCGGCCGCATGCTGCCGTGGCTGAGCATCGCCGCCATCCTGCTGATCGCCGTAGGCGTGATCTGGGGCCTGGCCTTCGCCCCGCAGGACTACCAGCAGGGCAACAGTTTCCGAATCATCTACATCCACGTGCCGGCGGCCATGCTGGCGCAGTCGTGCTACGTGATGCTGGCGGTGGCCGGCGTGGTCGGCCTGGTCTGGAAGATGAAGATCGCCGACGTGGCACTGCAATGCGCTGCGCCCATCGGCGCCTGGATGACCGTGGTGGCCCTGAGCACCGGTGCCATCTGGGGCAAGCCGACCTGGGGCAGTTGGTGGGTTTGGGATGCACGACTAACGTCGATGCTGATCCTGCTGTTTCTGTACTTCGGTCTGATTGCCCTGGGCCAGGCGATCAGCAATCGTGAGAGCGCGGCCAAGGCCTGCGCGGTACTGGCGATTGTCGGCGTGATCAACATCCCGATCATCAAGTACTCGGTGGAGTGGTGGAACACCCTGCACCAGGGCGCCACCTTCACCCTCACCGAAAAGCCGGCGATGCCTGCCGAGATGTGGCTGCCGCTGCTGCTGACCGTGCTGGGGTTCTATTGCTTCTTCGGCGCGGTGCTGCTGTTGCGCATGCGCCTTGAAGTGCTGCGGCGCGAGGCACGCGCCAGTTGGGTCAAGGATGAAGTGTTGGGCCACCTGGGGCGGGAGACCGCACGATGAGTTTTGCCAGCTTCAATGATTTCCTCGCCATGGGCCATCACGGCCTCTATGTCTGGTCGGCCTATGGCATCTGCCTGCTGGTGCTGGCCATCAATGTTGCCGCGCCCGTACTGAGCAAGCGCCGGTATCTGCAAGAAGAAGCGCGCCGCCTGCGCCGGGAGAAGTCCAAGTGAATCCGCAACGCAAGAAGCGTCTGTTCATCATCCTCGGCCTGCTGGTGGGTGTCGGCGTCGCCGTCGGCCTGGCCCTGAGCGCGCTGCAGCAGAACATCAACCTGTTCTATACCCCTACCCAGATCGCCAACGGCGAAGCCCCGCTCGATACCCGCATCCGGGCCGGCGGCATGGTCGAGGCCGGTTCCCTGCAACGCTCCGGCGACTCGCTGGACGTGCGTTTCGTGGTCACCGACTTCAACAAGTCGGTGCCCATCACCTACCGCGGCATCCTGCCCGACCTGTTCCGTGAAGGGCAGGGCATCGTCGCCCTGGGCAAGCTCAACGCCGAGGGCGTGGTGGTGGCTGACGAGGTGCTGGCCAAGCACGACGAAAAATACATGCCGCCCGAGGTCACCAAGGCCCTGAAGGAAAGCGGCCAGGTGTCCACCGACGGCGGAGCCAAGCCATGAATGCTGCACTGATGATTCCCGAGCTGGGCCAGTTGGCGATGATCCTGGCCATCTGTTTTGCCGGCGTTCAGGCCAGCGTGCCGCTGCTCGGCGCCTGGCGGGGCGACAGCCTGTGGATGAGCCTGGCACGCCCGGCGGCGTGGGGCCAGTTCGCCTTCCTGGCGTTTGCCTTCGCCTGCCTGACCCATGCCTTCATGACCGACAACTTCTCGGTGGCGTATGTGGCCAGCAACTCCAACAGCGCCTTGCCCTGGTACTACAAGTTCAGCGCCGTGTGGGGCGCCCACGAAGGCTCGCTGCTGCTGTGGGCGCTGATCCTGGGCGGCTGGACCTTCGCCGTGTCGATCTTCTCGCGCCAGTTGCCGCAGGTGATGCTGGCCCGGGTGCTGGCGGTGATGGGCATGATCAGCGTGGGCTTCCTGTCGTTTCTGATCGTTACCTCAAACCCGTTCCAGCGTCTGCTGCCGCAGGTGCCTGCCGATGGTCGCGACCTCAACCCGCTGCTGCAGGACATCGGCCTGATCGTGCACCCGCCGATGCTCTACATGGGCTACGTGGGCTTCTCGGTGGCCTTCGCCTTCGCCATCGCCGCCTTGCTCGGCGGGCGCCTGGACGCGGCCTGGGCACGCTGGTCGCGGCCCTGGACCATCGTGGCCTGGGCGTTCCTGGGCATCGGCATCACCCTGGGCTCGTGGTGGGCCTACTACGAACTCGGCTGGGGTGGCTGGTGGTTCTGGGACCCGGTCGAAAACGCCTCGTTCATGCCGTGGCTGGTGGGCACCGCACTGATCCACTCGCTGGCCGTCACCGAGAAGCGCGGCGTGTTCAAGAGCTGGACCGTGCTGCTGGCGATCGCTGCATTTTCGCTGAGCCTGCTGGGCACCTTCCTGGTGCGTTCCGGCGTGCTGACCTCGGTGCACGCCTTTGCCGCCGACCCCGAGCGCGGCGTGTTCATCCTGATCTTCCTGCTGTTCGTGGTCGGCGGTTCGCTGACCCTGTTCGCCTTGCGCGCCCCGGTGGTCAAGAGCCAGGTCGGGTTCGCCCTGTGGTCGCGGGAAACCCTGCTGCTGGCCAACAACCTGGTGCTGGTGGTGGCGGCCTCGATGATCCTGCTGGGCACCCTGTACCCGCTGGTGCTCGATGCACTGACCGGGGCCAAGCTGTCGGTGGGGCCGCCTTACTTCGATGCGCTGTTCATCCCGCTGATGGCCCTGCTGATGGTGGTGATGGCGGTCGGCGTGATCGTGCGCTGGAAGGACACCCCGACGAAATGGCTGGTGAGCATGCTCACCCCGGTGGCGATCGGCAGCGTGGTGCTGGCACCCATCGGCGGGCTGCTGGTGGACGACTTCGACTGGCAGGTACTGACCACCTTCGCCCTGGCGGCGTGGATCCTGCTGGCCGGCGTGCGCGACCTGCTCGACAAGACCCGTCACAAGGGCCTGCTCAAGGGCATGCGCGGCCTGAGCCGCAGTTACTGGGGCATGCACGTGGCGCACCTGGGCATCGCGGTATGCGCCCTGGGCGTGGTGCTGTCGAGCAACAACAGCGCCGAACGCGACCTGCGCCTGGCGCCGGGCGAGTCGATGGAACTGGGCGGCTACCAGTTCGTGTTCGAAGGCGCCAAGCATTTCGAAGGGCCGAACTTCACCTCCGACAAGGGCACCGTGCGCGTGCTGCGGGACGGTCGTGAAATCAGCGTGCTGCACCCGGAAAAACGCCTGTACACCGTGCAGCAGTCGGTGATGACCGAGGCCGGCATCGATGCCGGTTTCACCCGCGACCTGTACGTGGCGCTGGGCGAGTCGCTGGACAACGGCGCCTGGGCCGTGCGCGTGCACGTCAAGCCGTTCGTGCGCTGGATCTGGCTGGGCGGCCTGCTGACCGGCCTGGGCGGCCTGATGGCGGCGATGGACAAGCGGTATCGGGTCAAGGTGAAAAGCCGGGTACGTGAAGTACTGGGCATGTCGGGAGCAACTGCATGAAGCGTTGGATCATGGTGCTGCCGCTGGCGGTGTTTCTGCTGGTGGCGGTGTTTCTGTACCGGGGCCTGTACCTGGACCCGTCCGAGCTGCCCTCGGCGATGATCGGCAAACCCTTCCCGGCGTTCTCGCTGCCGACCGTGGAAGGCGACCGGACCCTGACCCGCGACGACCTGCTGGGCAAGCCGGCGCTGGTCAACGTGTGGGCCACCTGGTGCCCTTCGTGCAAGGTCGAGCACCCGGTGCTGAACAAGCTGGCCGAGCAGGGCGTGGTGATCTACGGGGTCAACTACAAGGACGAGAACGCGGCTGCGATCAAGTGGCTGACCGAGTTCCACAACCCCTACCAGATCGGCATCCGTGACGAGCACGGCACCCTCGGCCTGGACCTGGGTGTGTACGGCGCGCCGGAGACCTTCATTATCGACGCCAAGGGCATCATCCGGCACAAGTTCGTCGGTGTGGTCGACCAGACCGTGTGGCGCGAGCAACTGGCGCCGCTGTACCAGGGCCTGCTCGACGAGGCCGGCCAATGAGGCGCTGGCTGGCAGGCGCGCTGCTGGGCCTGAGCATCGCCGGCGTGGCCCACGCGGCCATCGACACCTATCAGTTCGCCGACGACGCCGAGCGCGAGCGTTACCACGTGCTGACCAAGGAACTGCGCTGCCCCAAGTGCCAGAACCAGGACATCGCCGACTCCAACGCACCGATTGCCGCCGACCTGCGCCGCGAGATCTTCCGCATGCTCGGCGAAGGCAAGGACAACCAGCAGATCATCGACTTCATGGTCGACCGCTATGGCGACTTCGTGCGCTACAAGCCGGCCCTGACGGCGCGTACCTGGCTGCTGTGGTTCGGCCCGGGCATCCTGCTGCTGGGCGGCTTCGGCATGCTGGCGCTGATCGTGCGCAAGCGCCGTACCCAGGCGGCGGGCGGCACCGTCGACCTTTCCCCCGAGGAGCGTGAGCGCCTCGCCAAACTGCTGGACAAAGAACGCACCCATGACTGAATTCTGGCTTCCCGCAGGCCTGCTGTTACTGGTAGCCCTGAGCTTTCTGCTGATCCCGGTGTTGCGCGTGCGTCGTGCGCAACAGGAAGAAGACCGTACCGCGTTGAACGTGGCCCTGTACCAGGAGCGCGTGGCCGAACTGCAGGCCCAGGGCGAGGCCGGCGTGCTCACCACCGAGCAACTGGACCGTGGCCGCGACGAGGCCGCCCGCGAACTGCTGGCCGACACCGACAACGCCGAACCCGACCGCAGTGCGCGCCTGGGCAAGACCTTGCCGCTGCTGGCCGCGGTGCTGGTGCCGGTGATGGGCCTCGGGCTGTACCTGCACTTTGGCGCCAGCGACAAGGTCGAGCTGACCCGCGAGTTCGCCCAGGCGCCGCAGTCGGTGCAGGAGATGACCTCGCGCCTGGAGCGTGCGGTGCAGGCCCAGCCAGACTCGGCCGAAGGCCTGTACCTGCTGGGCCGTGCCTACATGGCCCAGGAACGCGCCGCCGATGCCGCCAAGGCCTTCGAACGCGCTGCCGCCCTGGCCGGGCGTCAGCCGGAGCTGCTTGGGCAATGGGCGCAGGCGCTGTACTTCGGTAACGGCAAGCAGTGGACAGCGCAGATGCAGGCGTTGACCGACGAAGCGCTCAAGGCCGATCCGGCGGAAGTCACCAGCCTGGGGCTGCTGGGTATCGCCGCTTTCGAGGACGGGCGCTACCAGCAGGCCATCGACTACTGGAACCGTCTGATTGCCCAGCTGCCCGAGGGCGATGCCTCGCGTGCCGCGCTGCAGGGCGGCATCGAGCGTGCTGGCGAACGGCTCAAGGCCGCGGGCCAGGCGCCGGCCACCAGCGCACGCCTGACGGTGCGGGTCGAGCTGGCGCCGGCGCTCAAGGACAAGGTGCGTCCCGATGACAGCGTGTTCATCTTTGCCCGCGCCAGTTCCGGGCCGCCGATGCCGCTGGCGGCCAAGCGCGTGACCGTGGCCGACCTGCCGATCGAGGTTCAGCTCAGCGACAGCGATGCGATGATGCCGAACATGAAACTGTCGAGCTTCCCCGAAGTCCAACTGGTTGCGCGCGTCTCCCGTGCCGGCCAGCCGACCAAGGGCGAGTGGATCGGCCGTGGCAGCCCGCTGGCCAGCAGCACCGAGGCGCCGCAGCACCTGACCATCGACAGCCCGGACCCGTAGAGAGCTCACTATGAACAGCATCGCACGCCTCACCCTGATCGCCCTGGCCGTGGGCTTGAGTGCGTGTACGGTGCATCGGCCCAGCGAGCCCACCGTGCCGCCGATCGAAACCCTGCCGCCGACCGGGCCGGTGATCAAACCGGTGCCGGGGCCCAAGCCAGGTACCCCGGCCACGCTGCCGACGCCCAAGCCGATGCCACGCACCTCGGCAAGCTTCGCGCCGCCGCCGGGTGGCGCCAGCCACTGGGACCCTAAACTCGGGGTGTACGTGCTCGAAGGCAAGACCAACACCTTCTACCGCCAACGCACCTACTACCGCTTCAGCAATGGCTGGAGCTGGGCCACCAGCCCTGACGGCCCCTGGCAGGACACCGACAGCAGCGGCGTGCCGGGCGGCCTGGGACGGGCTTTCGCCCAGTAAGCCCAAGCCGGCATAATGCCCCTTTTTGCGAATGGCCAGGGGGCAGGGCATGACACACAAGGTACTGGTGCTGGTAGAAACGGTGGATGACTACCTGCCCTTGCTCGAACAGGCCGGCTTCGAGCTGATTCGTGCACAGACCCCGGTCCTGCGTGCCGAGGCCATCGCCCGCCACGGCGGCGCAATCGATGCGGTACTGACCCGCGGGCCGCTGGGCTTGCGGGCCGACGAAATCGCCGCCTTGCCCCATCTGAAAATCATCTGCGTCATCGGCGCCGGCTACGAGGAAGTGGACCTGGCAGCGGCTGCTGCGCGTGGCATCACCGTGACCAATGGCGCCGGTGCCAACGCCACGGCGGTGGCCGACCATGCCCTGGCGCTGCTGTTCGCCATCGTGCGCGATATTCCCCGTGCCGATGCCACCACCCGACAGGGGCAGTGGAACCGTGTGATCAGCCCGTCGCTGAGCGGCAAGCGCCTCGGGGTACTGGGCCTTGGCGCGACGGGGTTGGCGATTGCCCGGCGTGCGGCGCTGGGCTTCGACATGCAGGTCAGCTACCACAACCGCCGGCCACGCACCGACGTGCCCTACACCTGGTGCGAAAGCCCGCTGGCGCTGGCGGGGGAGGTGGACTTTCTGATCGTTGCCACCCCGGGCGGGGCCGGTACGCGCCACCTGGTCGACGCGGCGGTGCTGGACGCACTGGGGCCTCAGGGTTTTCTGGTGAACATTGCGCGGGCCAGCGTGGTGGACACCGATGCGATGGTGGCGGCGTTGCGCGAAGGGCGTATTGCCGGGGCCGGGCTGGATGTGTTCGATGCCGAGCCTGAAGTGCCGCAGGCACTCAAGGCGCTGGACAACGTGGTGCTGACCCCGCATGTGGCCGGACAGTCGCCGGAAGCGGCGCGCGATACGGTGGCGCTGGTGCTGCGCAACCTGCAGGCGTTCTTTGCCGGGGAACCGGTGTTGACCCCGGTGACGGCGTAATCCGCTGTAGGAGCCGGCCTTGCCGGCGAAAGGGCCGGGGCCGACTGCTGCTAGACTTCAGCCCTACCGCTCACCGCAAGGACCCTGCACCATGTCCCAACCCCAGGAAAAACACGGCAGCTGCCTGTGCGGCGCCATTCACCTCAGCGTCAGCCTCGACAACGCCAGTGTCAGCGCTTGCCATTGCAGCATGTGCCGCAAATGGTCCGGTGGCCCGTTGATGGTGGTGCACAGCACCCAGACCCTCAGGCTCAGCGGCGACACCCCGCGCATCTACGATTCCTCCGAGTGGGCCCAGCGCGGCTTCTGCGGCACCTGCGGCACCCACCTGTTCTATCGCCTCAAGGCCGGCGGCTTCGACGCCGTGCCGGTGGGCGTGCTCGATGGCGAGAGTGACTGGGCGCTGGAACTGCAGATCTACATCGATCAGAAGCCGGGCTACTACTGCTTCGCCAACCAGACCCGGACCCTCACCGGCGCCGAGGTGCAAGCGCAGTTCAGTTGAGCGCCAGCAACCAGTCCCTGAACACCTGGGCCGCCGGCGAGCACACGCGCTGCCTGTCATGCACCAGGTAGTCGGCCTGGCCGGTGTGCACGACGAACTCCGACACCGGCCGCACCTGCCCGCTGGCGATACGCTCGCGGGCCATGAACTCCCAGCCCAACCCCACCCCCATACCCTGCATCACCGCGTCGAACACCAGGGTGATCTGATTGAATGTCACCGCATCGGCCGGCGCCTTGTAGCGCACCCCCAGGTGCGCGAACCAGTCGGGCCAATCCAGACAGTTCCAGGCCGAGGCATCCAGCTGGATCAGCGGCAGGGCCTGCAGCGCCGCCAGCGAATCGGCTGGCGGCAGGGCCCGCTGGGTGCTGACGATGGGGTAGATGCATTCATCGAACAGCTTGTCGGCCTGCAGCGAACTCCAGCGGCCATGGCCGTACAGCACGCCGAAGTCATAGTTGCCCACCACGCGTTCATCCATCTCGTTGCTGGCATGGATGTTCACTGTCAGCTCGGGGTGCTGTGCGTTGAAGCGCAGCAGCCGCGGGAACAACCAGTACTGTGCCACCGCATGGGTGCAGATCACGCTGACATTGCGGCTGCCGTGCCCGCTCTTGAGGCGCAATACGTTGGCCAGCAGGCTGTCGAGCATCGGCTCGACGATGGCATTGAAGCCACTGCCGGCGGCGGTCAGGGTGATGCCGCGGGCGCGGCGTTCGAACAGCGGCGCACCCAGGTGTTCTTCAAGCAGCTTGATCTGTTTGCTCACCGCGCTCTGGGTCAGCGACAGCTCGGCGGCAGCGCGGGTGAAGCTGCCGGTGCGTACCACCGCCTCGAAAGCGATCAGGGTATCCAGCGGGGGCAGGTGACGGCTGAAGCGGCTCATTGCGGTGTCTTCGGTTCAGGGAATGGCTGGATGGTAAACCCGGTGCTTTGCGCTTTAAAGGTATTCCCCATGGGAATGCCTGCATGCCGAATGATCTTTTGCCTGGACGCCTGCATTTGGCTAGCCTGCCTGCTCTGAAAAATGAGGAGCAGGCAAGTGAAACGGGGTGTGGCGTATGCCGGCGTGGCCGGTGCGATGTGGGGCATGGTGCTGATGGTGCCGCAACTGCTGCCGGAGTTCAGCCCGGTGCTGCTGGCCTGTGCGCGGTTCGTCCTGCTGGGGGCGGTATCGCTCGCGCTGCTGCTGCCAATGCGCAAGGCGCTGCGTCAGCTCGAACGGGCAGACGTGTGGATGCTGGCGCGCCTGGCGCTGATTGGCAACCTGCTGTACTTCATGTGCCTGGTGGCGGCGATCCAGCGCCTGGGCGTGGCGCCGGCATCGCTGATCGTTGGTGTGCTGCCGCTGACCATCACCCTGTACGGGCGCAATGACAGCGGCGCGGTGGCCCTGTCGCGCCTGGCCGGGCCGCTGGCGCTGATCCTGGCGGGCATGCTGTGCATCAACCTGCAGACCTTTGCGGTGGAGCCGGGGGCGGTGCAGGACAAGCTCGCCGGGCTGCTCTATGCGCTGGCCGCGCTGGCCTGCTGGACCTGGTACGCCACCTACAACAGCCGCTATCTCAAGCAGTGCCGGCACCTGGACAGCCATCAGTGGTCGGTGCTCACCGGGGTGGTGACCGGCGTGTTCAGTCTGGTGCTGGTGGCGCTGCTGTGGGTGTGGCAGCCGCAGCAGTTGCAGGTGCAGGCCACTGCTGAGCGCTGGCAGCTGTTCTGGGCGTTCAGCCTGGGTTGCGCACTGTTTGGCTCGTGGCTGGCGGGGGTGTTGTGGAATGCGGCAGCCAAGCGCATGCCGCTGACCCTGAGTGGGCAGTTGATCGTGTTCGAGACCCTGTTTGCCTTGCTGTATGCGTTCATCTGGCGCCAGAGCGGGCCGAACCTGCTGGAGGGCGCGGCGATCGTGCTGGTGGTGGGCGGGGTGTGCTGGTCGATGCGCCAGCACGAGCCGGTGACAGCCAGCGCCACCTCATGAACCGAGTTCGCTCCCCACAGCCTTGCAAAACCCGGCCATTGCTGCGAAAACGCATCGGCAGAAAACGTCCCATAGCCGTCAGAGATCACCCATGAGCAACGAACTTCAAATCATCGACCTCCAGTTGGGCGACGGCAAGGCGGCCGTCAAGGGGGCGCTGATCACCACCCAGTACACCGGCTGGCTGGACGATGGCAGCGTATTCGATTCCTCCCACCAACGCGGCAAGCCGTTCCAGTGCGTGATCGGCACCGGCCGCGTGATCAAGGGCTGGGACCAGGGCCTGATGGGCATGCAGGTGGGCGGCAAGCGCAAGCTGATCGTGCCGGCGCACCTGGGTTACGACGCGCGCAGCGTAGGCAGCATCCCGCCGAATTCGACCCTCACCTTCGAGATCGAGTTGCTCGAGGTCCTCACCCGCGACGATTGAGGGCTGAGTAATTCTCATTACAGTCTTTGGCCCTGATGCCGATAACAGCCTGTCTCTCACCCGAAGCAAGGACATTTTGCGTGCTGCGTACTTTCTGTTTTCTTTTCCTGGCCTGCCTCGGCCTTACCGGTTGCTACTCCTTCACACCGGTGGGCCCGATCGGCGAACCGGTCACCGTGGCCGACAACACTGCACAGCGGGGCGCCCAGATCGCCGACGTGGCCATCACCGCGCCCGACCTCAAGGATGACGTGCGCCTGAACATCAGCCGCCAGCTCACCGCACAGATCAGCCACTACGTCGACCGCGGCGAGTACTTCACCAAACTGGTGGAATTTCCCGCCACCCTGGGCGAGCAGGATGTAGTGCTCAAGTTCACCATCACCTCGCTCAAGGGCAAGCGCACCACGCACCCCGGCTACGTTCCCGGCGCGTTGGTGACGCTGACGTTCTGGATCTGGTTCAACGGCCCGATCTATGTCGACAAGTACGACCTGGCCGGCGAGCTGGTGATCGAAGACCGCGACGGCAAGCGCCTCACCCGCGTCACCGAGCAGGTCAAGCTCGACAACAATGTCGGCCTGTACGACAACGACTATGCCAACGGCAGCCTGGGGGGCGTGCAGTTGCGTCAGCTGATCACCAGGTTGCTCGACACCGCGACGGCTGCCCCGCAATTGGCCACTCACTGAAAGGAATTCAACCATGCGTCATTGCCTAATGGCCCTGTTGCTGGCCCTCAGCACGGCCCTGACCGGCTGCATCAGCTACTCCCAGCACCAGTTGCCGGTGGTCGAAGCCTGGCCGCCGCTGCCTGCCGCCGATGCGGCGCCCGCGCACAAGACCGCCTATGTGCGCTTCAACACACTGTACGAGTTCAACGGCCAGCCGCGCGCCAGCAACGCCAACCTGATGCGTTTCGAAAAGACCCTGGTGCAGAGCTATGAACAGAGCGAGCGCTTCACACGGGTGACCAGCGAGAAGGTCGACTCCGACGTGTACGCCTACGTCACACTCAGGAACAACGAGCAAGGCAACGTGCTGGCGGCGACGCTGACCGGTGCGACGCTGTTCATCATCCCGTCCACCTTCGACAACACCCTGACCCTGGAGACGCTGTACAAGGACCGTGAAGGCAAACTCATCGGCAAGGTCAGCAAGAGCGAAACCATCACCACCTGGATGCAATTGCTGTTGATCTTCGCGGTGCCGTTCAACGATTCGGGCGATGCCATCATCGAGCACCTGAGCCGCAGTTCGGTTGAAGAAGCGATCCGGCGCAAGCTGATCTGAGCGTCATCATCGCGAAACATCCCTGCGCCAGACTGGCGCGGGCTCAAGGCTGAGCCGGCACGGATGAACCAAACGGGTTTGCGACACTCTCAAGCACGCCCGTTTCCACGGATGGAACGACAGACAGGGATCACCCCGCAGCCTCGGCTGCGGGGTGGCACAGGCGGGTCAGCCTCAACCCTATTTGTCGCAAAGAGCCCGTGCCATGAAGTTGCCCTCCTTTTTTCGGCGTTATCGCCCTGCGCTGTTTTCCGTTCCGCTGGTCGTCGGCGGCGCCCTGCTGACTTTCGAAGCGCTCGAAAGCCGAGCCCAGCCGGTGGACGGCACCCAGACCCTGGTCTTCCTGCGCCACGCAGAAAAGCCCGGCGAAGGCCTCGGGCAACTGAACTGCCAGGGCCTCAACCGCGCCCTGGACCTGGCCACTCTGCTCCCGGAAAAATTCGGCCCCGCCGACTACGTGTTTGCCGCCAACCCCAGCCGCGAAGTGGAGGAGGGCAGCAACGACAATGCCTACAGCTATATCCGTCCGCTGATGACCATCAGCCCGAGCGCGATCAAGCTCGGCCTGCCGGTGAACATCGACTTCGGCGCCAACGACACCGGCGACCTGGCCGACGAGCTGCTGCAGGACAAGTACCGCAACGCCACGGTCTACACCGCGTGGTCACACGGCTACCTGCCCGAGCTGATCAACACCGTGGCCGGCAAGGCGCTGGGCGAAAAACGCACCATCACCGACGACTGGGACGGCGAGGATTTCGACTCGCTGTATGTGCTGACCCTGACCTGGCACGACGGCAAGGCCAGCCTGCTCAGCCGCAACTACAAGCAGGGGCTGGACAACGGCGACCTCGCCTGCCCGAGCTGAGGGCTAGTTCACCACCTCGAAGCGTGCGCTGGCCTCGCGCCACTCGAACGTCTTGCCCAGGCAATACGGGCTGGAAGGGATGAGCACCTGGGTGGCGCCACCCTGCAGGCGTACCTGGACGGTGTCGATACCCTTGCTGCGACAGCCCGGCACCTTCACCTCCAGCGTCTGCTGCAGCTTGCCGGTGGCCTTGTCCATTACCTGGATGGTTTCGAGGGCGGCATAGTCCATGTCCATCGGCAACTGGAAGTAGAAGCGTTCGGTGGATGCGGCCTGGGGCAGTACCGCGCCCGGCGAGGGTGTCTGCAGGCCGATGTCGGCCACCAGCTTGAGCGTGAAGGGCAGCTGCTTGCCGCTGGCGTAGGCGGTCCAGGTGCCTTGCAGCGGCTGGGCACGGCTGCTGAAATCGGCTTTCTGGAAATGCAGGCGCGCGGTGGGCAGGCCGCCGCTGTCCAGTTCGTCCATGGCGAAGTTGTAGGTGTCGGTGTTGCGCGTGGGCTTGAGCCGGATCGGCGTGTGGTAGCGCTCGTAGTAGTAGATACCGGTCACGTAGTCGTTGGTGCGCTCGATCACCAGCGTCACCGGCAACCCGCCGAGTTTGCCCTGGTACACGGAATGGTAGGCCAGGGCATTGGCGCTCAGACACAGCAGCAGGCAGGCAAACAGGGTACGAAACGGCATCAGAAAGGCTCCACGCTGTGGCGTTGCCACACCAGTTGCTTGGGGTCGACGAAGTGGTAGTACTGCCAGTCGCTGGTCCCGGTGTCGTAGTTGCTGCCCTGGCGCTGGGCTACCCAGCCGGGGGCGGGGAACTTGAGCGCGCCCTTGTCGCCCAGCGCTTCGAGTTCGGTGTGGCGTTGGTAGGTATTGCTGGTGGGCTGGTACAGGTAGAACTGGTCCGGCTCCTGGTTGGCGCCGCCGGTGGCGCGCTGGCCGATGGGCGAGGCCCTGAAGTCGATGATGCCGTCACCGTTGTAGTCGGCGAAGGTCAGGGTCCGGGTGCCGTTGAACGCCAGCGCCAGATTGTCCAGCACCTGCAGTGTGCTGCCGCTGGCGAGGTCGATGATGGTGATGCGATCGACCTTGCCGGTGTATTCGCCCTCGGCCTTGCTGGCGTGCACATAGAAGCTCTTGCCGCGGTTCTGCGGCTGTTGCAGCAGCGCGCCTTGCCAGCTGGAGCGCTGCTCGTCGCTGAAGCGGGTCTGGCGCGTGAGGCTGAAGGGCACACGTTCCCGGGTGCGCAGGTCGATCCATTCGCCACTGAAGTCGCGATCGTGCGTGAACACGAAGGGGCGCACCCGCAATGCTGCGGCGGGCATGCGCGGGTTGTCCATGATGTTGATCAGCAGTGGCACGTCCTTGCTGTAGGGCGTCACTTCCAGTGGCTGGCTGGTGTGGTGCTCGGTGTCCAGCAGGTAGCCTTGCACGTACTCGTACTGCGAGGTGTATTGCAGGGCGACCTCGACCTTGCGCTCGCCGAGGGTGCCCTGGTACAGGTTGATCGGGTCGGTGGCGTGGGCGCTGGTGAAGGCCAGCGCCAGGCCCAGCATGCAGAGGGGCCTTGGGAAAGCGAACATGGTGACGGTGCGTCCTTGCGGGAGAGGGGTGCAAGGCTAGCATATGTGTGGAACGTGCCGTTGCTCTGCAGATCCAGCGCCGCCCGCCAGTATGGCGCTTATGCCATCGGCGGCAGCCGTCGCTTCACCGGGCTTTTCTTGACGATGGCGGTGTTGGTTTCGGCGTGGCTGTTGAGCTTGTCGAGCAAGGTGTCGAGCTGCTCCATCGAGCGTACATGCAGGCGCGCGATGAAGCAGTCGTCACCCGTGACCTTGTCGCACTCGGTGAACTCGGGGATGGCGATGATCTGGCGCTCCACCTCCTGCAGTTGCCCCGGCAACGGACGAATGCGCACGATGGCCTGCAACTGGTACCCGAAGCTGCGCGGGTCGATGTCGACCGTGTAGCCCTTGAGCACGCCGCGTTCTTCCAGGCGACGCAGGCGCTCGCTGACGCTGGGCGCCGACAGCCCGCTCAGGTGCGCCAGCGCCTTGAGCGAACGCCGCGAGTCTTCCATCAGCGCCTTGATCAACAGCTGGTCGATATCGTCAGTCATGCAATCCTCGTCAGGCAGATCAATGAAATTGCCTTGATAAAAAAGGCAAGGCTTGAGTCTAGCCTTGTTTTTGCTATGGAGTACCCTGGCTTCTCGCTCGCATAATCTGTCCATCGTCTGGGAGGTGAGAGATGGACAATTCAATACGCCGTGGGTCGTTGGAAATGGTCGCCGCGATGCTGATATCCGGCACCATCGGCTGGTTCGTGCTGGTGTCGGGGCAACCGGTGCTGGACGTGGTGTTCTGGCGCTGCGTGTTCGGCGCCGGCACGCTGTTGCTGGTGTGCGCCGTGCTGGGTTTTCTGCGGCCGGGCATCCTCACACGTGCCAGCTTTGCCCTGGCGGTACTCAGCGGGGTGGCCATCGTGGGCAAC
Source organism: Pseudomonas sp. UBA7500 (assembly GCF_002478435.1). NCBI lineage: Bacteria > Pseudomonadati > Pseudomonadota > Gammaproteobacteria > Pseudomonadales > Pseudomonadaceae > Pseudomonas > Pseudomonas sp. UBA7500. The sequence goes on from NZ_DLNW01000023.1 coordinate 98,672, forward strand.
TGGGTGCTGCTGTTCGGCTCCTATTCACGGGCCTCGATTGCCATCGGTACGGCGGTGTACAACGTGCAGCCGTTCATGCTGGTGGGGCTGGCGGCGGTGTTTCTGGGTGAAAAGCTCAGTGTGCCCAAGCTGTTCTGGCTGGGGGTGTCGTTTGCCGGGATGCTGGCCATTGTGAGTGCCCACGGCAGCGGGCAGGGCAGTGGCGAGGATTACCTGCTGGGCATCGCGCTGGCGCTGGGCGCGGCGTTTCTGTACGCGGTGGCCGCGCTGATCATCAAGCGCCTGAGTGGCACGCCGCCGCACCTGATCGCGCTGATCCAGGTGAGCACCGGCATCCTGTTGCTGGCGCCCTTTGCCAATACCGGCGGCCTGCCGGGCACTGCGGGGGCGCTGGCCAGCCTGGTGACGCTGGGTATCGTGCACACCGGCCTGATGTACGTGCTGCTGTATGGCGCCATCCAGAAACTGCCGACCGCGTTGACCGGGGCGCTGTCGTTCATCTACCCGATTGCGGCGATCTTCGTCGACTGGTTCGCCTTTGGCCATCGCTTGAGCGCGCTGCAATGGCTGGGGGTGGCGGCGATTCTGCTGGCGGCTGCCGGCATGCAGCAGGGCTGGTGGTGGAGGGCGAGCGGCAAGCTGCACGCCACAAGCGACAAGTAAACAGGCGCCCGGCGCAAACTTGTCGCTTGCTGCGTGAAGCTTGCCGCTAAAATAGCCCTTTTTGTCCCAGTGAATCCTGCCATGCCGATTGCCACCCTTCACGCCCACCTGTTTGGTGCCCTGAACCCTGCGCCTGCCGAAACCCGGCGCCTGTTCCATGGGCGCGGGCGCTGCTGGCCGGGGCTCGAACAGATCACCGTGGACTGGCTGCAGGGCGTGCTGCTGGTCTCGCTGTTTCGCGAGCCGCCCGAAGGGCAGCTGGCCACGCTGGAGCAGATGCTGCGCACCCTGGCCGCCAGCCCTGGCTGGCCCGGACAGGCGATCCTGATTCAGCACCGCTACCTGCCCGACAGCCCCGGCCAGTGGTTGCTGGGCGAGCCGAGCGAGCACCGCGTGATCGACGAGGATGGCCTGTGCTACCAGCTGGACCTGGGCCTGAAGCAGAACACCGGGCTGTTCCTGGACATGCGCTATGGCCGGCGCTGGGTGCGGGAGCAGGCGGCGGGCAAGCGGGTGCTCAACCTGTTCGCCTACACCTGCGGGTTTTCGGTGGCAGCGATTGCCGGGGGGGCCGAGCAGGTGATCAACCTCGATATGGCGCGCTCGGCCCTGAGCCGCGGGCGCGACAACCATCGGCTCAACGGGCATGACCTGGGGCGGGTGGGGTTTCTGGGGCATGAGCTGTTCAAGTCATGGGGCAAGGTGCGCAAGAGCGGGCCGTATGACCTGATCATCATCGACCCGCCGACGTTCCAGAAGGGCAGCTTTGTGCTGACCCAGGACTACAGCAAGATCCTGCGCCGCCTGCCGGAGCTGTTGAATGAAGGCGGCACGGTGCTGGCGTGCGTGAACGACCCGGCCATCGGGCCTGACTTTCTGATCGAGGGGATGGCAGCCGAGGCGCCGGGGCTGGTGTTCGTGGAGCGTCTGGCCAACCCACCGGAGTTTGCGGACAGTGGTCCGGTGGGCGGGCTGAAGGCGCTGGTGTTTCGCCAGGGGTGAATCTGTTGTGCCAGTGCTGGCCTATCGCGGGTCAAGCCCGCTCCCACAAGGATTGGCGCTAACCCTGTGGGAGCGGGCTTGACCCGCGATGCGATCCGAAGGCTAGCGGCGCAAACGCCGCCACCCCATCACCACACCACTCACGCTCAGCACCAGCCCACCCAGGCTGAGCACGATCATCCACCCATCCCACAACGGCCGCCGCGTCAGCAGCGGTAGCCAGTCCCAGCTGTGCAGCAACGCGAACAGCCAGCGTGACGCGCGCCGTGGCTGGTCCAGCTGCCCCAGTACTTCACCGGTGTACAGGTCCAGATGCAGCCAGGTCTGCGCCGGGTCGTCGAAGCGCACCCGCAGCACCGGCAGACGCTTTTCAAGATGCCCGAGCATGCTCTGCTCGGCCCGCGCGTAGTAGTAGAAGTCGTAGGCCTCCAACTGCTGCACCTGCATCGCCGGCCCGATCGCCCGCGCCGCCTGCTCCAGCACCGCCCGTGGCAGACGCTGCAGCACCTGGCCGTCGTGCATCGACAGTACCCGCGTGCGTCCCGCGCCGTCCTGGCCCACCACATACCCCGCGCCCCCGATCAGCCGCCACTCCAGCTCGCGGGCGGTGAAGCCCTGGTCGGCAAAGCGCGCCAGTGCCTGGGGCACCGACAGCGGGAACGCCGCCGCATTCAGCGGCCCGCCCTGATACGCCGAGGTATCCAGCGGCTGCGCACTGCTGAACAGCCGCCACGGGTTCATCGACATCAGCCCACTGAAAATCCAGGTGATGGCCAGGGCACCGAACAGCAACCCGCCCACATGGTGCCAGCGTGCCCAGCCCTTGTACGGCGAACGCGAACCGCTGCGGTAGGGCCGGCTGAAACGCCAGCGCATCACCCCCACCACCGCGCCCAGCAGCGCCATCACGCTGGCTGCCAGCGACAGGTAGATCACCAGGTTGCTCCACAGCCCGTCCAGGCCGATGCCGCGCAATGGATACAGCCAGTGCAGCCAGGCGCCGATCAGGTTCCAGCCGCGCTCGCTGGCGCTGGCATCGCGCACCACTTCGCCGGTCTGGCCGCTGATGTACAGCAAGGTGCCGTCCGTATCGCTCAACTGCACGCGATGCAGCGGCCGGTGCGCATCCAGTGCGCGCGAATGGCTCCACAGGTCTTCCTGCACCGCGTCGCGATAGGTCAGCGGCGCATGCGGGTCGTATTGCCCGGCACTGGCCAGCGCCCGTTCGCGGGTGGTGGGGGCGATGCGCTGGCCGCTAGTTGCGTCCACCGCCACGGCCTTGCCGCTGGCATAGTCGAACAGGTAAAGCGCCTGCCCGGCCACGCTGCTCAGGCGTATGCGTGCAGGTTGCGGATCGGTCACCGCCAGTGCCTCGCCCAGCGAGACGCAACAGCCCTGCGCCGACAGCGCCGGCAGGTGCGCCAGGTGCTCGCGCGGGGTCAGCTTGGGGTAGCCCACGTACAGCATCACCATGCCCGAGACGAACCACAGCGCCATGAACACGCAGGTCACGATCCCCAGCCAGCGATGCCACAGATACAGATAACGCTTCATTGCAACGCTCCATCAGGGCCAGGGCGCGAACGCCCCGGCCCGGCCCAGTCAGAAGCGGGTCTGCACCGCCAGTTCGAAGGTGCGCGGTGCACCCAGGTAGAGCATGCTCGACGAAGTCCAGCGTGCGTACACCTCGTCGGTCAGGTTGCGCACCCGCGCGGTGATGCGCGTGTCGGCATCCACCTTGTAGCCGACGAAGGCCCCGAACAGGGTGTACGACGGCGCGTAGCGGGTGTTGGCCGCATCGGCATACACCGACGACACATAGCGGCTGTCGCCGCCCACCTGCCACTGTGGGTCCAGGTCGTAGGTCAGCCACAGGTTGGCCACCCGGTCCGGGGTGTTGGTGGGGGTGTTGCCCTTGCGCGAGAACGACTGGCCGCCGACGTTTTCGTTGAACGCGTCGTACTGCGCATCGACATAGGCGAAGTTGCCTTCGGCCAGCAGTTGCGGGGTGACACGCAGCGCCGCCGCCACCTCGATACCGCGTGACGACTGCTTGCCCACCGGCTGGGTGAAGCCGGGGTTGGCCGGGTCGGCGGTGGCCAGGTTGTCGCGCTCGATGCGGTAGGCGGCCACGGTGGCCGAACCGCGTCCGTCCAGAAAGTCGAACTTGCTGCCCACCTCCAGCTGCTTGCCGGTGCTCAGGTCGAAGTCGCGCACCTGGCCGAAGCTGGCGGTGGTGAGCATGCCGGCGGGCGGGTCGGCGGCGGTGCTGTACTGCACATACACGTTGGCCGACGGGGTCAGCTCGAACACCAGGCCCACACGCCCGGTGGTGGGCTGGTAGCGGCGTTTGAACTGCGCCGGGTTGGCCTCGTTGACGGCGCGGTAGTTGCGTACCTGCAGGTCGATGCTGTCGTGGCGCAGGCCCGTCAGCAGGGTCAGGCGATCGGTCAGGGTCAGGCGGTTCTCCAGAAAGCCGGCCCAGGTGTCGACCGTGTTCTGACGGTTCTTCTCGTAGCCGGGGAACATGCCCGGCAGGTCGTAGAAGTGTCCCGGGTCGAAGTGGTCGGGGTCGACGCTGCCGGCAGCGGTGCCCGAGCGCGGGTAGGTCATCTGCACGTTGTGGCTGTAGTCCAGGCCCGTCGACCACTGGCTGCGCAGGCCGAACAGCTGGCCGTCATGCAGCAGTTCCACGCGGTTGCCGTTGAGCTCCTGGTCGTGCCGTTGCAGCAGGCTGCCGGCGCGTTGCACGCGGCTGTTGTCGGCGTTGTAGGTGTAGGTCTCGAGATTGCGGAAGTTGCGCTCGGCGTTGTAGTGGTAAAGCGTATTGCGCAGCGAGGTGGCGTCGTCGAAACGGTACTCGGTGATCGAGCGCAGCCAGCGCACGCGCTGCTCGTAGCGCCCGTCCTCGACGTTGTAGTTCTCGAAGCGTCGGCTCTTGTCGACCTTCATCTGGCCGCCCAGCGGGTTGAGCACCGGGCTGCCCCAGTAGGGGCTGTCGACGCTCTCGTTCTGGTATTCGAGTGCCAGGGTGTGGGACAGCTGGTCGTTGATGTCGGTCAGCAGCGAGAACGCCACGCTCCAGGCATCGCGCTCCTCGCGGTCGACGTAGCCATTGCTGCGGGTATGGCTGAAATCCAGGCGCGCATGGTTGGTGTCGTTGAGTGCGTGGTTGAAGCCGAACGAGGTCTCGCTGCTGTCGTAGCTGCCATAGCTGACGCGGCCTTCATTGAAGTCTTCGTCGCGGTTGGCCAGCTTGGTGATGTAGTTGATCGAGCCGCCTACGGCGCCGGCGCCGAACAGGAAGCTGGACGGGCCGCCGACCGCTTCGACGCGGTCATAGATCCAGCTGTCGACCGGGCGTGCGGCGATCGAGTCGTACTGCACGCTGATGCCATTGAACAGCTGGGTGATCTGCGCCCCGGAAAAGCCCCGGTACGACACCGAGCCGGCCGAGCCGGGCGGGGAGGCGGCGTTCAGGCCGGGTACGCCGGCGAGCATGTCCTGGGTTGTCCTGGCGCCGCGCTGTTCGATCTGCTGGCGGTTGACGATGCTGATCGAGGCCGGGGTTTCGCGGGGCGTGAGGCCCAGGCGCGAACCGGTTTGCGAGGGGGTGTCGAGCAACACGCCGTCCACCGGAATCGGCCGGTCGCTGACCAGTACATCGGGCAGCACGAGTGCCTCGTCGGCAACGGCGTTGAGCGACAGGGCGCAGAGCAGGGCAGTGCAGCCCTGCAAACGTGGGAAAGGGGTCATTGAGCGAACTCTGCAGGTGAGCCAACGGCACCCCCGCGCAGTGGCGCAGGCGTGTGCCGGTACGGGCAGCGGCAAGGCTGCCGGGTTGGATCAGGCCAGCAGGGGGGAGGCGCGCGGGTTGGCCGAGGGCCAGCAGTAGCGAGGTGGCGCCTTGCTGCGCAGTTCGCGGTGGTAGCGGCGCGTGCGGGTGAACGCCAGCAGCCAGCCGATCACCAGGCTCAGGGCCAGGCACACCACGGCCGCGGCACACACCGGGCAGGTTTGCAGGCTGTCCCAGCCGGCGATGGAGGCATCGCTGTAATCGGTCTTGAGGGTCGGGCCCGGGGTGCCCATGGCCGAGCAGAAGGCTCCGCCGATGCCGTTGAGCTGCAGGCCCATCATCTGCCCGTGGCCGATACCGCAGGCGAACAGATTGAACAGGACGCTGAAGTACAGCGTCCAGGCAATCAGCGAGCGGTCGGCACGGGTAAATTTCATGGCGGCGACTTTAGCACCACCTTCCCATGCCGGGAAGGTTGAACGCCGCAGTGTCTACACCGTTTCGTCGCGTACGTGGGCCGGCTGCGGGTAATACTGCGCGAAGCTCACGTCGTCGGTCTGGTCCACGCGCTTTTTCAGGCGTTCGTTGAACGCCCGGTTCACCGCGTACTGCCCGCCCGAGGTGGTGCGGAACTGGGCGGTGAGGGTGATGCCGTTGAGGTTCATGGCGTCCACCCCGAACACCTGCAGCGGCCCTTGCAGGCTGTGGCGCAGCACCGGGTCCTCGCTGATCGACTGGCCCACCTCGCGGATCAGGTGCAGGGCGCTGTCGACATCGGTCTGGTAGCTGAACTGCACCGAGAAGAACGCATAGGCGAACTGGCGCGACTGGTTGGTGACGGCCTTGATCTGGCCGAACGGTACCGAGTGCACGAAGCCCTTGCCGTCACGCAGGCGCAGGGTGCGGATGGTCAGGCTCTCGACGGTGCCGGCGTGGCCGGAGTCGAGCACCACCCAGTCGCCGATGGCGATGGTGTCCTCGATCAGGATGAACAGGCCGGTGATCACGTCCTGTACCAGCTGCTGCGAACCGAAACCGATGGCCAGGCCGACCACCCCGGCACCGGCCAGCAGCGGCGCCACGTTGATGCCCAGGTTGGCCATGGTGGTGATGGTGCAGATCACCACCAGCACGATCTTCACCGCGTTGCGCAGCATCGGCAGGATGGTGCGCACCCGTGTGCTGGGCTGGCGCGAAGCGCGCCGGCCGGCGCTGGGCTTGAGGGCTTCCTGGATGGCGGTGTCGATCACCACCCACAGCAGCCAGGTGACCAGCAAGATCAACCCGATGCTGCTCAGCGAATCGCTGATTGCCCGGCCTAGGCTGTTGCGCACGGCGAATTCGAGCACCGAAAAGCCCCAGATGCGCCCCAGCAGCTCGATGAAGGCGATGGCCATGCCGATGCGCAGCAGCGCGTGGGCGAGGTTGCGCACCAGTTCCTTGTAGGGGCGCAGGCGCTGGCCGGGGTCGACCTCGCGGGACTTGAACAGGTGCTGCAGCACCGTGCTCAGGAACACCGTGCCCACCAGCAGCACCGTGGTCAGCAGGGCCTTTTGCAGGGCCTTCTGGCTTTCTTCGCCGGCGCCGATCAGGTTGATCGCCGATACCAGGATCATCATCAGGATCGGCAGGTACCACAGCCACGAGAAGATCCGCAGGGTTTCCTGCAGGGCGCGGTGCTGCAGGCGGTCGTGCAGGTCGCGGTTGCGGATCAGGTGGGCCACCGGGCGGCGCAGGCGGATCACCAGCGCGGCGAAGGCGAAGGTGGCCAGCAGGCCGGTGATCACCGCGATGCTGCTGGTGAGGTTGCCACCGATCTGGCGGGTGATCTGCGGGCTGGTCAGGGCGTCGGCCCAGGCGGCGAGAAAGCCGATCATGAACAACGGGCGTGGCGCGATCTTGCGGATGATGCGCACGGCGGTGCGCTTGTGGCCGGTGTCGAACACGGTGATCAGGCACAGGATGATCGACGTCGAGAACAGGCCGCTGCTGGTGGCGTAGGCCAGGCTCAGGCCCAGCGCGCGGCCGATCGAGGGGTCGAGCAGGCGCGTGCTGGCGTAGAGGGTGGCGGGCAGGCTGGCCAGGGCCGGCAGGGTGTAGGGCAGCAGGTAGCCGAGCAGTTTCTGCAACCGCGGACGTTCGCGCAGCGGGCGCCTGCGATTGATGTGGTGGGACAGCACGCGGCCCAGGCTGGTGAGCACGCCGAACACCACCAGCCAGGTGAGGCTGAGCAGGGCAAAGTCCACCAGCAGGTCGAAGGAGTCTTCGGCGTGGCGGTCGACCAGCTGGTTGGCCTCCTTGCTGGCGCGATTGGCGCGCAGGCGCCAGGCGTCGACCAGGTGACCGTCGACGTCGATTTCCTGGGTGACGCTGTCGAGGCTGTTGGCCAGGGCGCCGAGCAGGCCGCCCTGAACCACGGGTTCCGGGGCTTTTTCGGCGGTTTCGGCGCTGTCGGTGCCGGGGATGAGGCTGGCGGCGAGCAGTTGCGTGCTGAGCAGGCAACCGAGCAGCAGGGTGAGCAATCGGGTCACTGGGCACTCCTTGAGCCGTGAATGACGGAAAGGGTAGTCCAAGGAACTGATCGGTATTTGCCGGGCAAGTTCGAAACCGAGGTGAATTCATCGCGGGTCAAGCCCGCTCCCACAGGTGCGACATCGCCCTTGAAATCGGCACATCACCTTGTGGCAGCGGGCTAGACCCGCGACAGGCCCGAACGCCGGCCACAAAAAATCCGGGGCCCGTCACAGGCCCCGGATTCGTCACCCGGCCTTACTGCCCGGTGTAGATCTGGTCGAAGATCCCGCCGTCGTTGAAGTGGGTCTTCTGCACGGTGCGCCAGTCACCGAAGGTCTTTTCCACCGACAGGAAGTCGACTTTGGGGAAGCGGTCGGTGTACTTGGCCAGCACGGTCGCATCGCGTGGGCGCAGGTAGTTGTTGGCGGCAATTTCCTGGGCTTCAGGCGACCACAGGTACTTCAGGTACTCCTCGGCGGTGGCACGGCTTTTCTTCTTGTCCACCACCTTGTCGACCACGCTCACCGGCGGCTCGGCTTCGGCCGACACGCTCGGGTAGATCACCTCGAACTGGTCGCGACCGAATTCGCGCGCGATCATCTCGGCTTCGTTCTCGAAGGTCACCAGCACGTCGCCGATCTGGTTGGTCATGAAGGTGGTGGTCGCGGCACGGCCACCGGTATCGAGCACCGGCGCCTGCTTGAACAGCTTGCCGACGAAGTCCTTGGCCTTGTTCTCGTCACCGCCGTTCTTGAGCACATAGCCCCATGCCGACAGGTAGGTGTAGCGGCCGTTGCCCGAGGTCTTGGGGTTGGGCACGATCACCTGTACGCCGTCCTTGAGCAGGTCGGGCCAGTCCTTCAGGGCCTTGGGGTTGCCCTTGCGCACGATGAACACGGTGGCGGAGGTGAAGGGCGCGCTGTTGTTGGGCAGGCGGGTGACCCAGTTGTCCGGCACCAGCTTGCCGTTGTCGGCCAGGGCATTGATGTCGGTGGCCATGTTCATGGTGATGACGTCGGCCGGCAGGCCGTCGATCACCGAGCGCGCCTGCTTGCTCGAACCGCCGAAGGACATCTGCACGTTGATCTTCTCTTTGTGCTCGGCTTCCCAGTGCTTCTGGAACGCGGCGTTGTAGTCCTTGTAGAAGTCGCGCATCACGTCGTAGGAGACGTTGAGCAGGGTGGTCGGGGCGGCCTGGGCGAGGTTGCCCAGGGCCAGGCCTGCGGCCAGAAGCGAGGCACCAAAGAGTTTTTTCACTGCGCATTCCTTGTTCGAGTTGGGAGAAAGGCATTATGCCAGCGACTATAGCGGCTCGGCCTTAGTCGCTTAAAGATTAAAAAGTGCTGTGGTTATTCCATTTTCTTGAACAGCGCATTGCCGCAGCGTGAACAGAACGCGGCGCTCTGCTCGTGGCTGCCCTTGTGGCAGGTGGGGCAGGCGTGCTGCAGCTGTTCGCCGCGCATGGCGTTGGCCAGCTCGGCAGTGAAGATGCCGGTGGGCACGGCAATGATCGAGTAGCCGGTGATCATCACCAGCGAGGAAATCACCTGGCCCAGCGGGGTCTTGGGCACGATGTCGCCAAAGCCCACGGTGGTCAGGGTCACGATGGCCCAGTAGATGCCCTTGGGGATGCTGGTGAAGCCGTGTTCCGGGCCTTCGACCACGTACATCAGGGTGCCGAACACCGTGACCAGGGTCGACACGCTGACCAGGAACACGATGATCTTCTGCTTGCTGCCGCGCAGCGCCGACATCAGGTAGTTGGCCTGCTTGAGGTACGGGCCGAGCTTGAGCACGCGGAAGATGCGCAGCATGCGGATCACGCGGATGATCAGCAGGTACTGCGCGTCACTGTAGTAGATGGCGATGATGCCCGGCACGATCGCCAGCAGGTCCACCAGCCCGTAGAAGCTGAAGGCGTAGCGCAGCGGCTTGGGCGAGCAGTACAGGCGGGTGAGGTATTCGGCCAGGAAGATGGCGGTAAAGCCCCACTCGATCCAGGCCAGCAGCCCGGCGTAGCCCTGGTGGACCTCGTCGATGCTGTCGAGGATGACGGTGATCAGGCTGGCCAGGATGATCAGCAGCAGAATGCTGTCGAAGCGCCGGCCGGCCACGGTGTCGGCTTGAAAGACGATGACGTAGAGCCGCTCGCGCCAGCTCGAAGGGGTGCTCATGGGCGCTTTCCATTACAAGATGGAGCAGAGCCTAGGGGCTGGCCCGCAGCTGTGCAAGCGGGCGACGTCGGGCAGCGGTGCCCAGTTGCAGCAGCCAGCAGGCGAGGATGAACGGCGCGGTCAGGCCCGGCACCGGCAACAGGCCCAGCAGCGGTTGCAGCACGATGGCCAGAACGATGGCCAGCAACGGCCGCCAGGGTTGTGCGCGGGTCTGGCTGAAGGCCAGCGCGGCCAGCGCCGCATTGAAGCCGTACAGGCCGTAGTAGCCGGCGCCGGCCTCGCCACCGAGCAGCGCCACGCTGCCGCCCAGGGCGGCGCCCAGTAGCGCCCAGGCGGCGGCGTAGCGGTTGGCGATCAGCAGGCCCAGGGCAATCAGCAGGCCGGCCAGCGGCTGGTCGAGCAGGAAGATCTGGCCCAGGCCGCGACCCAGGGCGAACAGCGGGTTGGCCGCGACCGGGCCGTAGCCGGCGCTGGAAGGCTCGGCCAGCGCCAGTACCGCCCAGCCGATCAGCACGAAGGGCGCGGTGTAGGCGGGCAGCAGGCGGGGGCTTTTGCGCTTGAGCCATTGGTGCACCAGCATGCTGCTCAGGCCCGCGGCGGCAATGATCAGCGGGGGCAGCAGGGCCGACCAGGGCAGTGCGTGGCTGAGCAGCAGGCCCAGCAGCACGCCGTTGTAGCTGTACAGGCCGGCCTGGCGGTCGGCGCGGTTGTAGCCGCGGCGCTGCGCGGTGAGCAGCCCGGCAAGGGCGCCCAGCAGCGCACCGCCGATGAGTTCGGGGGCGGTGATCAGGATGGCCAGCAGGCACAGCAGGCCGCACAGCGGGTTGCGCTGCAGCAGCACCTGACTGAAACCGTTGAGCAAGGCGGTGGCCCAGTCGGGGCACGGGTTGACGAAGTTCTTGGTGTACATGGCAGTGGGTCAGGGTGGGTGGAGTGGGGCGCCTCTTCGGGCTTTGTTGTCCCACGGTGTGGTGTGTCAGTGCGCCCATCGCGGGTCAAGCCCGCTCCCACAAGGGCTGATGTGATCCTTGTGGGAGCGGGCTTGACCCGCGATGGGCGGCGCAGCCGCCCCAATCAAATCAGAGCAGGGTTTCGATCCGCAGCGTATTGGTCGACCCCGGCTTGCCAAAAGGCACACCGGCAGTGATCAACAGGATGTCGCCACGGCTGGCCATGCCCTGGGCCTGGGCAATCTCCAGTGCCGTGGACACCACTTCGTCCACCTGGCGCAACCGATCGTTGACCACCGAATGCACGCCCCAGGCCACACTCAGGCGCCGTGCGGTGTTGAGGTTGGGGGTCAGGTTGAGGATCGGTGCACGCGGCCGTTCACGCGCTGCGCGCAGGGTCGAGTTGCCCGACTCGCTGTAGTTCACCAGCACCGCCACCGGCAGGATGCCGCTGATGCGACGGATCGCGCAGCTGATCGCATCCGACACCGTGGCCTCGGCCTGTGGCCGGCCCACGTCCAGCTGGGCCTGGTAGTCCGGGCCGCTTTCGACCTGGCGGATGATCTTGCTCATCATCTGCACCGCTTCGAGCGGGTAGTCGCCCGAGGCGGTCTCGGCCGACAGCATCACCGCATCGGCGCCCTCGGCCACGGCGTTGGCCACGTCGGTGACCTCGGCGCGGGTCGGGGCCGGGCTGAAGCGCATCGACTCGAGCATCTGCGTGGCCACCACCACCGGGCGGCCCAGCTGGCGGCAGGTGGTGATGATGCGCTGCTGGATCTGCGGCACGCTTTCGGCCGGCACTTCCACGCCCAGGTCGCCACGGGCGACCATGATCGCGTCGCTCAACTGGGCAATTTCGCGCAGTTGCGTGACCGCCGAGGGCTTCTCGATCTTGGCCATCAGGTAGGCCCGGTCGCCGATCAGCTGGCGCGCCTCGATGATGTCTTCAGGGCGCTGCACGAACGACAGGGCCACCCAGTCCACGCCCAGCTCCAGGCCGAAGGTCAGGTCGCGACGGTCCTTTTCGGTCAGCGGGCTGAGCTCGAGCAGCGCCTGGGGCACGTTCACGCCCTTGCGGTCGGACAGTTCGCCGCCGTTGAGCACCTCGGTGTCGATGGCGTCGGCGTGCTTGGCGGTCACGCGCAGGCGCAGTTTGCCGTCATCGAGCAGCAGGTCCATGCCCGGCTCCAGCGCGGCGATGATCTCCGGGTGGGGCAGGTTGACCCGCTGTGCATCGCCCGGTGTGGCATCCAGGTCCAGGCGCAGGGCCTGGCCGCGTTGCAGCTGCACCTTGCCTTCGGCAAAACGCCCGACACGCAGCTTGGGGCCCTGCAGGTCCATGAGGATGCCCAGCGGGTAGTTGAGCTGGCGCTCCACTTCGCGGATCCATTCGAAACGCATGGCGTGGTCGGCGTGCTCGCCGTGGCTGAAGTTCAGGCGAAAGATGTTCACCCCGGCTTCGACCAGCTGACGGATGTCGTCGATGCCTTTGGTCGCGGGGCCGAGGGTGGCGAGGATTTTGACTTTCTTGTCAGGCGTCATGTTGTGCGGTCTCGAGGATCAGGATGGCGCGAAAATCGTTGACGTTGGTGCGCGTGGGCTCGGTAACGATCAAGGCGTCGAGCGCGGCGAAATAACCGTAGCCATTGTTGTTGTCCAGCTCGTCCGCCGCCGACAGGCCCAGGGCCTGGGCACGCGCATAGCTGTCGGGGGTCATGAAGGCCCCGGCGTTGTCTTCGGAGCCGTCGATGCCGTCGGTGTCACCGGCCAGTGCGTACACGCCGGGCAACCCCTTCAGGCTTTCGGTGAGGCTGAGCAGGAACTCGGCGTTGCGCCCGCCGCGGCCATTGCCGCGCACGGTGACGGTGGTTTCGCCGCCCGACAGGATCACGCAGGGCGCCGCCAGTGGCTGGCCGTGCTGCACGATCTGGCGCGCGATGCCGGCATGCACCTTGGCCACTTCACGCGACTCACCTTCCAGGTCACCCAGGATCAGCGGGCTGAAGCCGGCCTGGCGCGCCTTTACCGCAGCGGCCTCCAGCGACTGCTGGGGGCGGGCGATCAGCTGGAAGTGGCTGCGGGCCAGGGCCGGGTCATCGGCCTTGACGGTTTCGGAGGCCGGGTTGTTCAGCCACGCGGTGACGGCGGCCGGGGCCTGGATGTTGTAGCGCTTGAGGATCGCCAGCGCTTCGGCCGAGGTGCTCGGGTCGGCCACGGTGGGGCCGGAGGCGATCACGGTGGCGAGGTCGCCGGGTACGTCGGAAATCGCGTAGGTGTACACCGTGGCCGGCCAGCAGGCCTTGGCCAGGCGGCCGCCCTTGATCGCCGAGAGGTGCTTGCGCACGCAGTTCATCTCGCCGATGGTGGCGCCGGATTTGAGCAGGGCCTTGTTGACCTGCTGCTTGTCGGCCAGGGTCAGGCCTTCGGCGGGCAGGGCCAGCAGGGCGGAACCTCCGCCGGAGAGCAGGAAGATCACCCTGTCGTCGGCGCTGAGGTCGCTGACCATCGCCAGCACACGCTTGGCCACGGCCAGGCCGGCGGCGTCCGGTACCGGGTGGGCGGCTTCGACCACTTCGATCTTGCTGCAGCTGGCGCCGTGGCCGTAGCGGGTCACGACCAGGCCCGAGACCTCGCCCTGCCAACTGCGCTCGACCACTTCGGCCATGGCGGCGGCGGCCTTGCCGGCGCCGATGACGATGACGCGGCCGCTGCGGTCGCTGGGCAGGTGGGCTTCGAGCACCTGGCGTGGATGCGCGGCATCGATGGCCGTGGCGAACAGCTCGCGCAGAAAGTGTTGCGGATCGACCGACATGGCAGGCTCCCAAATCTTATTGTTTTGCAGAATCGAAAACGCCCCTGGGCCTGCCTCCGTGCAGACGGGCCCAAGGGCGGGTGGTGCTCTTTAGCGCGGCAAGCTTCAGGCTACAAGCTGCAAGAGACAGCGGACCGATGCGCGGTCTGCCGGTCTTGCCGCATGAAACCTGCCGCTTGACGCTTACTTGTCGCCGCGGATCGAGAAGTTGGCCATGTGCTCAAGGCCCTTGACCAGCGCCGAGTGGTCCCAGTTGGCGCCACCGATGGCCGCGCAGGTGCTGAACACCTGTTGGGCATTGGCGGTGTTGGGCAGGTTGATGTTCAGCTCCTTGGCACCCTGCAGGGCCAGGTTCAGGTCCTTCTGGTGCAGGCTGATGCGAAAGCCCGGGTCGAAGGTGCCCTTGATCATGCGCTCGCCGTGCACTTCGAGGATTTTCGAGGAGGCAAAGCCGCCCATCAGTGCTTCGCGCACCTTGGCCGGGTCGGCGCCGTTCTTGGCGGCGAACAGCAGGGCTTCGGCAACGGCCTGGATGTTCAGGGCCACGATGATCTGGTTGGCGACCTTGGCGGTCTGGCCGTCACCACTGCCACCCACGTGGGTGATGTTCTTGCCCATGGCCTGGAACAGCGGCTGGGCACGTTCGAAGGCTTTGGGGCAACCGCCGACCATGATGCTCAGGGTCGCGGCCTTGGCGCCGACTTCACCACCGGACACCGGGGCGTCGAGGTAGGTGGCGCCGGTGGCCTTGATCTTCTCGGCGAAGGCTTTGGTGGCGGTAGGGGAGATCGAGCTCATGTCGATCACCACCTTGTTCGGGCCAATGCCCTGGGCCACGCCGTTTTCACCGAACAGCACGGCTTCGACCTGGGGGGTGTCCGGCACCATGACGATGATGAATTCGGCTTCCTGGGCCACTTCCTTGGGGTTGGCCAGGGCCACGCCGCCGGCGGCGATCAGGTCGCTCGGCGCGGCGCCGTGGTGCGAGGAAAGGAACAGGCTGTGACCTGCCTTCTGCAGGTTCTGAGCCATTGGAAGGCCCATGATGCCGGTGCCGATGAATCCGATTTTAGCCATGAGAGTTGCCTCTTGTATTTGTTGTGGGGACCCTGTGGGAGCGGGCTTGACCCGCGATAGCGGCGGTGAACGCGCTATCGCATCGCGGGTCAGGCCCGCTCCCACAGGAAATGCGTCCCGGCAGAAAGATGATTAGATCGCGTTGTGGGTCTTGAGCCAGCCAAGGCCCGCTTCGGTGGTGGTCAGCGGCTTGTATTCGCAGCCTACCCAGCCCTGGTAGCCGATACGGTCCAGGTGCTCGAACAGGAAGCGGTAGTTGATCTCGCCGGTGCCCGGCTCGTTGCGGCCCGGGTTGTCGGCCAGCTGGATGTGGTTGATCTTGGCCAGGTTGCCTTCCATCGTGCGGGCCAGGTCACCTTCCATGATCTGCATGTGGTAGATGTCGTACTGCAGGAACAGGTTGGTGCTGCCCACTTCGGCCTGGATCTCCAGCGCCTGCTTGGTGGTGTTCAGGTAGAAGCCCGGGATGTCGCGGGTGTTGATCATCTCCATCACCAGCTTGATGCCTGCTGCGTGCAGCTTGTCGGCGGCGAACTTCAGGTTGTCGACGAAGGTCTTGCGCACCGTGGCGCAGTCCGGGCCTTGTGGGCGAATACCGGCCAGGCAGTTGACCTGGGTGTTGCCCAGTACCTGGGCGTAGGCAATGGCCAGGTCCACGCCGGCACGGAATTCCTCGACACGGGACGGGTCGCAGGCGATGCCGCGATCACCCTTGGCCCAGTCGCCGGCCGGCAGGTTGAACAGCACCTGGGTCAGGCCGTTGCTGTCCAGGTGCTGTTTGATTTCAGCCGAGCTGAAATCGTACGGAAAGAGGTACTCGACCCCGCTGAAGCCGGCGTCGGCAGCAGCCTTGAAACGGGCGAGAAAGTCCTGCTCGGTGAACAGCATGGACAGGTTGGCGGCGAAACGAGGCATGGTTGTCTCCTTGCAAAAGTGGGCCCTGTGCGCTGGGCAGCAGGGCCGCTACAACAGTCAGTCGAGCAGCGAGATCGCGGTTGGCGCGTCGTTGCCGACCAGCGCCAGGTCTTCGAATTCGTTGACCGCGTTGATTTCGGTACCCATGGAAATATTGGTCACGCGCTCGAGGATCACCTCGACCACGACCGGCACCTTGAACTCTTCGGCCATCTGCTGGGCCTTGCGCAGGGCCGGCTGGATTTCTTCCGGCTTGAACACGCGCAGTGCCTTGCAACCCAGACCTTCTACAACCGCGACGTGGTCCACACCGTAGCCGTTCAGTTCCGGGGCGTTGAGGTTCTCGAACGCCAGCTGTACACAGTAATCCATCTCGAAGCCGCGTTGGGCCTGGCGGATCAGCCCCAGGTAGGAGTTGTTCACCACCACGTGGATGTACGGCAGGTTGAACTGCGCGCCCACCGCCAGCTCTTCGATCATGAACTGGAAGTCATAGTCGCCCGACAGTGCCACGACCTTGCGCGACGGGTCGGCCTTGACCACGCCCAGTGCCGCAGGAATGGTCCAGCCCAGCGGGCCGGCCTGGCCGCAGTTGATCCAGTGACGCGGCTTGTACACGTGCAGGAACTGCGCACCGGCGATCTGCGACAGGCCGATGGTGCTGACGTAGCAGGTGTCCTTGCCGAACACCTGGTTCATTTCCTGGTACACGCGCTGCGGCTTGACCGGCACGTTGTCGAAGTGGGTCTTGCGGTGCAGGCTGGCCTTGCGCTGCTGGCAGTCCTTGAGCCACTCGCCACGGTCCTTGAGCTTGCCGGCGGCTTTCCACTCGCGGGCCACTTCCAGGAACACGTCCAGTGCGGCGCCGGCGTCGGACACGATACCCAGGTCCGGGGTGAACACGCGGCCGATCTGGGTCGGTTCGATGTCGACGTGAATGAAGCGACGGCCTTCGGTGTACACATCCACCGAGCCGGTATGGCGGTTGGCCCAGCGGTTGCCGATGCCCAGCACCACGTCCGACTTGAGCATGGTCGCGTTGCCGTAGCGGTGCGAGGTCTGCAGGCCGACCATGCCCACCATCAGCGGGTGGTCGTCAGGGATGGTGCCCCAGCCCATCAGGGTCGGGATGACCGGGATACCGGTGAGTTCGGCGAATTCCACCAACTTGTCGCTGGCATCGGCGTTGATGATGCCGCCACCGGCCACCAGCAGCGGACGCTCGGCGGAGTCGAGCATGGCCAGGGCCTTCTCGACCTGCACGCGGTTGGCCGACGGCTTGCTCACCGGCAGCGGCTGGTAGGCGTCGATGTCGAATTCGATCTCGGCCATCTGCACGTCGAACGGCAGGTCGATCAGTACCGGGCCAGGACGGCCGGTGCGCATTTCATAGAAGGCTTTTTGGAACGCATACGGCACCTGGCCAGGTTCGAGCACGGTGGTGGCCCACTTGGTGACCGGCTTGACGATGCTGGTGATGTCGACGGCCTGGAAGTCTTCCTTGTGCAGGCGCGAGCGGGGCGCCTGGCCGGTGATGCACAGGATCGGGATGGAGTCGGCCGAGGCGCTGTACAGGCCGGTGACCATGTCGGTGCCGGCAGGGCCGGAGGTGCCGATGCACACGCCGATGTTGCCGGCCTTGGTACGGGTGTAGCCCTCGGCCATGTGCGAGGCACCTTCCACGTGACGAGCAAGGACGTGATCGATGCCGCCGACTTTCTTCAGGGCCGAATACAGCGGGTTGATCGCGGCGCCCGGGATGCCGAATGCGGTGTCGACGCCTTCACGGCGCATGACCAGCACGGCTGCATCGATTGCTCTCATTTTGCTCATGGTTTTGTGCCTCTTAGATTTTGTAATTGTATACAAATTGCTTTTCGACAGAGTGTATTCACGGCAGGCGACTCTGGTCAATCCATTTTCATCCGCCACCGGGTGCTTTCGTCGTTACCCCGTAAAAAAGGGGTTGTGACGGGTTTTGGTCGGATGGAGTGAATTATTGTATACAAAAATATTCTTCATTGTGTTCTATTTGTTGTATTGGTTTTTCACTTGCCCACGTGGGCTTCTAACAACAAGAGGACCTTTGGATGAACGTTCTGAGCTTGAAAGTAGCGGTGAGCCTGGTGAATGGCGCGCTGGCGGCCGGCCGCAGGATCTCGGCGGCGCCGCTGACCGTGGTGGTGCTCGATGCCGGTGGGCACCTGCTGACCCTGCAGCGCGAGGACGGCGCCAGCCTGCTGCGTCCGCAGGTGGCGATGGGCAAGGCGTGGGGCGCGATTGCGCTGGGCAAGGGCTCGCGCCTGCTGGCGCTGGACGCGCAGCAGCGCCCGGCGTTCTTCGCCGCGCTCAACGGGTTGGGCCAGAGCCCGGTGGTGCCGGCGCCGGGTGGGGTGCTGATTCGGGATCAGAGCGGGGCAGTGCTGGGCGCGATCGGCATCAGCGGTGATACGTCGGATATCGACGAGCAGTGCGCGATCAGTGCGATCGAAGAGGCGCGGTTGACGGCGGATGCGGGGGTAGCGGCTTAAGGCCCTATCGCGGGTCAAGCCCGCTCCCACTAAGATCACTGGTTTTTTTGTGGGAGCGGGCTTGCCCCG
>NZ_DLNW01000024.1:0-34005 GCF_002478435.1 Pseudomonas sp. UBA7500
GCGGCCGGCGCCGGCAGCGGCTCGCGGGCGGCCAGCAGCACGCACTGCGCAGCCAGCCAGCCGGCCAGGCTCAACAGCACGCCGTCGAGCACGCGGCCCGGGCTGATCAACTGGCCAGCCCGCGCGGGTGCCAGCCAGGGTGGCCCTGGACGTAACGCACCTGCGGCAGGGCCAGCGGCGGCAACTGCCAGCCCGGGGGCTGCTGCGCCAGCCATGCTTCCACCCGCTGCCACAGTGGCTCGCCGGCGTCGCTGTCGAATTGCAGGCCGAAGGTGCGGCACTGGCCATCCTGTGCGGCTACCCCGGAGACCCGTTTGCCGCCCGGGCTGTAGCTGACCTGCCAGGGCGCGCCAAACCAGCGCGGCAAATCCTGGCTGTTGTCGAGCAGCAGCGGCGTGCCGAACAGTTGCTCGGCAGCGTTTTCCAGCACCTGCTGTACCTGGCGTGCCGGCACCTGCACCACCGGGGCCGGGTAGCTGCCGGTGAGGCTGATCAGGTGTTCGCGGGTGATCGGCTGGCCGGCCGCCAGCGGGCTGTCGTAGCGCAGCCCCGGCAACAGCACCGGTGCCCCGCTGTCATCGGCCAGCGCCTGGTGCAGCAGGTTGTCCCAGCTGCCGCCACGGGTATCGCGTCGCCACAGGTTTTGCGGTGCCTGTGCCAGGGGTTGGTCGAGCCAGGCGGCATGCCCGGCGCGCTGTTGCTGCAACTGCGCGCGCAACGGCTCGACCCGCGCGCGGGCAGCCGGCGTGAGGCGGTGTTCGAAGGCGGGATGAAACTGCGCGGTGAACTGCCAGCGCCCGTCGCAATGCAGGCAGTTCACCGCGAACACGCCGCTGGCACGGTTGCCGGCCAGCAGCACCGGCACCTGCTTGCCGCTGGCCTGCAGTACCGAGACAGGCTGCGGCCACAGGTCCTGGCCACGGGCGCACAGCAGCAGGTCGGCATCGCTCAGACGCTCGGCCAGCCACAGCCCGGGGCCGGTGCCCACGTCCGCCAGGGCGATCACCAGGTCCGCCGCCTGGCGTGCCTGTTCGAAGGCCGGCAGCAGCGCCTGATACCACTGTTTGAGGGATGCGTTCTGGTCGCGGGCGTACGGGTCGGTAATGCCGACCACCGCCACCCGCACGCCGCCGCGGTGCAGCACAGTGAAGGCCGGCGTGCCCAGGGCCTGGGCGCGTTCGGGGGCCAGCCCCGCACCAAGCACGGCCTGACCGTACTGGCGATACAGGCCGGCGCACTGGCGCGGCCACAGCACCCGCTCATCGCTGCTCACGCGTACCTCGCTGCCCAGCATCCGGCTGCCCTGCACGCCACTAGCGCCCTGGGTCAGGTAGGCCAGGCCACTGCCGTTCCAGCCCTGGCCATTTTCCAGGGTCAGGCAGTTGCCCCGCCCCGCCGCCTCGCGCAGCTGTTCGAGCAGGGCACCCAACACCGCATACCCGCCGGTCTGTACGCCTTCGGCAAGGCTGGCGTCGAGCAGCGGGTTGAGCTCGGCACGCCCCTGGCGGGCATTGATACCGCTCATCCACGGTGCCTTGCCAAGGTGGCTCACCGGCCCCAGGCGCGTCGCCGGCACCACGGGCATGCCGGGTTGGCGCGCATCCAGGGTGTCGGCAAAATACAGCAGCTCCACCGTGCCGGCCTCTGCCGTCGACGGTGTGGCCAGGCTGGAACAGGCGGTCAGCAGCGGCGCCATTGCGCCAACGCCCATCCAGCCCAACACATCGCGTCTGTACATGCTCGCCATCTACTCCATCGCCCTCGGGCTGATCAACTGTCGCAGCGGATAGTGCGGCGAGGGGATTACAGTTTGATGGCAGTTATTCGACAGGGCGTACAAAACCCCATCCAAATCAAATGGTAAGGATTCATTTCCTTAAAGGTCTGTTCACAAAACTGCCAATCAATCATCACACTCGCTCTCTACAGTGCCGGTTTCCGTAGAAGCCACTTCACCCAACAAGGATATGAAGAGATGAGTCGAGACACCGGCGACAACCTGGACCGCAACACCAGTGGCAACCTGCCAATGGCGACTGTCCTGGATGCCTACCTGAGCCGCCGCAGCGTGGTGCGCGGCAGCCTCGGTGCCGCGATCGCGATGATTGCAGGGACAGGCCTGAGCGGCTGCTTCGACAGCGGCGGGGGGTCGCGGCCCNNTTCGACGGGGGCGGGGGCTGGAGCCACAAGCCGACCCCTCCGGTGGAACCCGAGAAACCGAAACTCAAGCTGGGCTTCAACTCCATCGCCGGTTCGCGCACCGACGCCTGCGTGGTCGCCGACGGCTACAGCGCCTACGTGCTGGCACCCTGGGGTACACCGCTGAACAGCGCGGGCAACCCGTGGAAAAGCGACGGCACCAACACTGCCGCCGACCAGGCCAACGCCATGGGCATGCACCATGACGGCATGCATTTCTTCCCCATCAACGGCAGCTCCGACGACGGCCTGCTGGCGATCAACTTCGAGTACATCGATGCCGACGCCCTGCACCCGGCCGGCCCGACCGTGGACGGCAGCGGCAAGCGCCCGGCCGAGGAAGTGCGCAAGGAAATCAACGCCCACGGTGCCGGCGTGGTGCGCCTGAGCAAGGTCAACGGACGCTGGCAAGTGGTCGACAACGACCCGCTCAACCGCCGCTTCACCACCGCCACGCTGATGGACCTGGCCGGCCCGCTGCGCGGCAGCGACCACGTCAAGACCGTGTTCTCCAACACCGGTACCCAAGCCCGCGGCACCAACAACAACTGTGGCAATGGCTTCACCCCGTGGGGCACCTACCTCACCTGCGAAGAGAACTGGCCAGGAATTTTCGTCAACACCAGCGGCGCCGTGCCGGACGATCAGCGCCGCATCGGGGTGAGCACCAGCAAGGGCAACTACGCCTGGGAAAGTGCCGCCGGCGATGCCAGCGAAGTGGACGGCGAGTTCACCCGGTTCATCCTTGACCCCACCGGCGCGACGGCCACCGACGACTACCGCAACGAAGCCAGCACCTACGGCTACATCGTCGAGATCGACCCCTATGACGCCAGCACCCGTGCGGTCAAGCGCACCGCCCTGGGGCGTTTCCGCCATGAAGGCTGCTGCCCGGCGCTGCCGGTAGCCGGCAAGCCGGTGGTGTTCTACATGGGCGACGACTCCAACAACGAGTACCTCTACAAGTTCGTCTCCACCGCCCTGTGGGACACCGCCGACGCCAACCCGAGCAACCGCCTGGCTACCGGTGCCAAGTACATGGACGACGGCAAACTGTACGTGGCGCGCTTCGACGCCGACGGCAGCGGCCACTGGCTGTTGCTGGACGTCGCCACCACCACCAAGGCCGGCACCACCCTGGGCGCGCTATACACCGACCTGCCGGGCATCATCCTCAACACCCGTGGCGCCGCCGATGCCCTGGGCGCAACGCCTATGGACCGTCCGGAGTGGACCACGGTCAACCCGCTCAACGGCGACGTGTACCTGACCCTGACCAACAACAGCAAGCGCACCCCGGCCACTGTCGACAACGCCAACCCGCGCGGGCCGAACAAGCATGGCCACATCATCCGCTGGCACGACAGCGACGACCACCTGACCTTTACCTGGGACATCTTCGTGTTCGGCGCCAACGCCGCCGGCAGCGCCGACATCAACCGCTCGGGGCTGACCGAACTCAACCAGTTCGCCAGCCCCGACGGGATGAGCTTCGATAGCCGCGGCATCCTGTGGTTCCAGACCGACAACGGCGAATCGACCCTGACCGACTACACCAACGACCAGATGCTGGCGGTGATCCCCACCGACCTGGTCGATGCCAGCGGCAAGCAGGTGCCGATCAATGCCCAGAACCAGGTCGACCTGCGCCGCTTCTTCGTCGGCCCCAACGGCTGCGAGGTGACTGGCATCGCCTTCACGCCGGACAACAAGTCGATCTTCGTCAACATCCAGCACCCGGAGAACTGGCCGTCGACCGACGTCGCAACCACCGTCACCCCCGCCGGCACCACCGTGCGCCCACGCGCCTCGACAGTGGTGATCCAGCGCAACGATGGCGGTGAAATCGGCGTCTAGACCCGACCGGCACCGCTGCCCTCACCAGGGCAGCGGTTCGCGCCGGGTTACCCGCACCTGCTGCACCGGCACCAGGGCATGCCACTGCACCACGCCACGGGCATGTACCTGGTACTGGCTGCGCAGCACGTGAGCGTCCTGCTCGATCTCCAGCTGCAACAGAAAGTCCCCGCTGTTGAGCAACAACCCCTCACTCAAGCGTTCGAAGGTCGCATCGTCCAGCGCACCGAGTGCCTGGCGCAAGGCGCCGGCATCCCGGTAGCCGGTGGCCGGGCGTGCAGTGACCACCCGGCTCAGCAGTGAGCGGCTCATCCTTCCCTCATACAGCGCCTCCAGCAACGGCAACTGTTCAAGGCTCAGCGCATTCGCATTGAGCCGCCAGTGCGTGGTTTCGGGCAATGCACACAGCTGCGGGTAACGGGCCTGGCGTTGCGGGTCGGGGCCCAGCAGCAGGTTCAACTCGCTCATGTCCAGCATCAGCTGGTTGGCCGCCAGGCGCGGCGGCGACTGGCGCAGGTAATGATCGTTCTCGGCGCCCTCGCGACGCGCCTGGTGATCGCTGTCGATCCAGTCGGCCAGGGCCTGGGCCAGCTGGGCGGCCGCCATGTCGCCGCCCAGCAGGTACTGCAGTTGGCGTTCGGCACGCTCGGCATCCTCGCCCACCAGGCTGTTGACGTTGAAACAGGTGTGCAGGTCGCGGATGCGCAGGGTCGCCGAACCGCCGTCGAACGCATACGGCAGCGCCTGGCCACGCAGCGCCTGCCAGAACAGCGGGCTGGCACGCCAGCTGGGGTCTTGCAGGGCCTGCTCGGCAAAGGCCAGCCCGGCCCGCTCCAGCCCACGCGCCTGCACGCGCTGCTGCACCAGGCGCACCGCATCGACCTGGGCGCGCCCCTCCTGTACCAGCCATGCCAGGCCACCGGCGATCATCGCCAGCACCACCAGCACCATCAGCAATGCCGCGCCCTGCTGTCGCTTGCCACCCATCGTCACGCTACCTCTGCCAAAGAGCGGCCAGTCAACACGGCGGATGTTTCAGGCACATGGCAAAGGCGTTGCCCGTCACCTTTGCGTCATAAAGCGCAGGCAGGATAAACCCTTCTTTTTCATGACCTTGGAGTGCTTCACATGGGCGGTATCGGGATCTGGCAACTGGTTATCGTGTTGATGATCGTGTTCATGCTGTTCGGCACCAAGCGCCTCAAGGGCCTGGGCGCGGACGTGGGCGAGGCGATCCAGGGCTTTCGCAAATCCATGGGCAACGGCCCGCAGGCCGACACCCCGGATGCCCCTGCCCCGGTGCAGCAGGTACAGCAGGGGCAACCGGAACAACGCAGCTGATGTTCGAGATCGGCTTTACCGAGCTGCTGCTGGTGGGCGTGGTCGCGCTGCTGGTGCTGGGCCCCGAACGCCTGCCGGTGGCAATGCGCACCGTGGGACGTGGCGTGGGCCAGGCCAGGCGTGCCATGGGGGCGCTGCGTGCACAGGTGGAGCGTGAGCTCGACACCCAGGCACTGACCCAGGAGCTGGATGCCGAGCCACTGCGGCGTCTGGAACAGGAACTGCGCCAGGGCGTGAACCTGCAGGCGCAGCCGACCCCGACTTCGACCAATGGACCCTGCCCATGACTGATACCCAAGCGGGCATGCCCCTGACCGCCCACCTGACCGAACTGCGGCGGCGCCTGGTGCGCTGCCTGCTGGCCGTCATGCTGGTGTTCCTGGGTTTGTTCCCGTTCGCCCAGACCCTCTATACCGCCGTATCCGAACCCTTGCGCCGTTACCTGCCCGAAGGCGCGAGCATGATCGCGACCAGCGTGACTTCGCCGTTCCTGGCGCCCTTCAAGCTGACCCTTATGGCTGCGCTGTTCGTCGCCATGCCGGTGCTGCTGCACCAGGTGTGGGGGTTCGTGGCACCGGGGATGTACCGCAAGGAACGGCGCATCGCCTTGCCATTGCTGGTATCGAGCATCGTGCTGTTCTATGCCGGCATGGCCTTCGCGTTCTTCGTGGTGTTTCCGATGATGTTCGGTTTTTTTGCCAGCGTGACCCCGGCCGGGGTGTCGATGATGACCGACATCAGCCTGTATCTGGACTTCATCCTGGCGCTGTTTCTGGCGTTCGCGCTGGCGTTCGAGATACCGGTGGCCACCTTCATCGTTGTGTGGGCGGGGGTGACGGATGTGGCGACACTGCGCAAGAGCCGGCCTTACGTGATCGTCGGATGCTTTGTGGTGGGCATGCTGCTGACCCCGCCGGACGTGTTTTCACAGACCTTGCTGGCGGTGCCGATGTGGATACTGTTTGAAGTGGGGTTGCTGGCGTGTGCGGGGGTGCAGCGCAAGCAGGAGCAGACGATGGAGGTTGCCTGATCGGACCTCTTCACCGGCAAGGCCGGCGAAGAGGCAGACCTGCCAATCAGAAATCAGCGAGCTGCCAGACCTCGTAGGCCGGGGTCTCGTAGGGGTGGCTCGCCTTCAGGGCCGCGACTACCGGCCCCACCAGCGCATCGTCCACCACCAGCTCGACCCGCCACTCCTCGACCTGCTCGACCACCCCGCTCTGCCCGATGAACGGCTGGCTGCCGCTCAACGGACGGAACTGGCCCTGGCCCAGCACCTGCCACGCACAGCTGTCGTAGGCGCCGATGCGTCCGCCACCGGCGGCGAACACTGCGGCCTTGACCTGCTCCACATGGCTGGGCGGCACGAAGAAGGCGAGTTTGAACACCCTCAGTTCACCCAGGCCCGCGCGTTGCGGAACATGCGCATCCAGGCGGCGTCTTCGTTCCAGTCATCCGGGCGCCACGAGTTCTGCACCGCACGGAATACCCGCTCAGGGTGCGGCATCATGATGGTGACGCGCCCGTCGCGGCTGGTCAGGCCGGTGATCCCGCGCGGCGAACCGTTCGGGTTGGCCGGGTAGGTCTCGGTGACCTTGCCGTGGTTGTCGACGAAACGCAGGGCCACGCAACCGGACAGGTCGGCTTCCAGCAGTGCCTCTTCGCTGGCGAACTCGGCATGCCCTTCACCGTGCGCGATGGCGATCGGCATGCGCGAACCGGCCATGCCCTGCAGGAAGATCGAGTTGGACTCCTGCACCTGGACCATCGCCACGCGCGCCTCGAACTGCTCGGAGCGGTTACGCACGAAGTGCGGCCAGAACTCGCTGCCCGGGATCAGCTCGTGCAGGTTGGACATCATCTGGCAACCGTTGCACACACCCAGGGTGAAGCTGTCGCTACGCTCGAAGAAGCCCTGGAAGGCGTCGCGGGCGCGGCTGTTGAACAGCGCCGACTTGGCCCAGCCTTCACCGGCACCCAGCACGTCACCGTAGGAGAAACCGCCGCAGGCAACCATGCCCTTGAACTCGTTCAGGTCGACACGACCGGCGAGGATATCGCTCATGTGCACGTCGATGGCGTTGAAGCCGGCACGGTCGAACGCCGCAGCCATTTCCACCTGGCCGTTGACGCCCTGCTCGCGCAGTACCGCCACCTGTGGGCGAATGCCCTTCTTGATGTAAGGCGCCGCGATGTCGTGGTTGACGTCGAAGCCCAGCTTGACGCTCAGGCCCGGGTTGTCTTCCTCGAGCAGGCCGTCGAACTCCTGGTCGGCGCAGTCGGCGTTGTCGCGCAGGCGCTGGATCTGGTAGCTGGTCTCGGCCCACTGGCGCTGCAGCAGGCGGCGGTCGCCGGTGAACAGCACTTCGCCGTTCAGGCTGATGGCCACGTCGGCACAATTGACCGGCTTGCCGATCACCGCCACGCAGTCTTCGCCAAGGCCGGCGGCGCTGAATTGGGCCAGCACGTCCGGGGTGGCGTCCTGACGCACCTGGATCACCGCACCCAGCTCTTCGTTGAAGAGGATGGCCGCGACTTTCTCGCGCTTGCCGGTCAGGGTGTCCAGTTCCAGGTTCAGCCCGCAATGGCCGGCGAAGGCCATTTCCAGCGCGGTGGCCAGCAGGCCGCCGTCGGAGCGGTCGTGGTAGGCCAGCAGGTGACCGTCGGCGTTCAGGCCCTGGATCACCGCGAAGAACGCCTTGAGGTCTTCGGCGTCGTCGACGTCCGGTGCCTGGCTGGCGAGCTTGCCGTGGGTCTGGGCCAGGATCGAGGCGCCCATGCGGTTCTGGCCGCGACCCAGGTCGATCAGGATCAGGTCGGTTTCGCCCTTGTCCATGCGCAGTTGCGGGGTCAGGGTCTTGCGGATGTCGATAACCGGGGCAAAGCCGGTCACGATCAGCGACATCGGCGAGGTCACGGTCTTCTCGCAACCTTCATCTTCCCAGCGGGTCTTCATGGACATCGAGTCCTTGCCCACCGGAATGGTCAGGCCCAGCTCGGGGCACAGTTCCATGCCCACGGCCTTGACCGCGTCGTACAGGCGCGCGTCTTCACCGGGGTGGCCGGCAGCCGACATCCAGTTGGCCGACAGCTTGATGTCGGACAGCTTGCCGATGCGCGAGGCCGCCATGTTGGTCAGGGTCTCGCCGATCGCCATGCGCCCGGACGCCTGGGCGTCGAGCAGAGCCAGCGGGGTGCGCTCGCCCATGGCCATGGCTTCGCCGGTGTACACGTCGAAGCTGGTGGCGGTGACGGCCACGTCGGCCACCGGGACCTGCCATGGACCGACCATCTGGTCGCGGGCGACCAGGCCGGTGATGGTGCGGTCACCGATGGTGATCAGGAAGTTCTTGCTGGCCACGGCCGGGTGGCGCAGCACGCGCTGTACCGAGTCGGCGAGGTCCAGGGTGCTCGGGTCGAAATCGTCGCCCAGCTCGGCTTCGCGGCTGACCGAACGGTGCATGCGCGGGGCCTTGCCCAGCAGCACTTCCAGCGGCATGTCCACCGGGCTGTTGCCGAAGTGGCTGTCGGTGACGGTCAGTTGCGGTTCGGCAGTGGCTTCGCCGACCACCGCGAACGGGCAGCGCTCGCGTTCGCAGATGGCGGTGAAACGCTCCAGGTCCTTGGCGTCGACCGCCAGCACGTAGCGTTCCTGGGACTCGTTGCTCCAGATTTCCAGCGGCGCCATGCCCGGCTCGTCGTTGGGCACGTTGCGCAGCTCGAAACGACCGCCACGGCCGCCGTCGTTGACCAGCTCGGGGAAGGCGTTGGACAGGCCGCCCGCGCCGACGTCATGGATGAACGCGATGGGGTTGGCATCGCCCAGCTGCCAGCAGCGGTCGATGACCTCCTGGCAGCGGCGTTCCATTTCCGGGTTTTCGCGCTGTACCGAGGCGAAATCGAGGTCGGCAGAGCTGGCGCCGGTGGCCATCGACGAGGCAGCACCGCCACCCAGGCCGATCAGCATGGCCGGGCCGCCGAGCACGATCAGCTTGGCGCCGACGGTGATCTCGCCCTTCTGCACATGGCCTTCGCGGATGTTGCCCATGCCGCCGGCGAGCATGATCGGCTTGTGGTAGCCGCGCACTTCTTCGCCGTGGGGGGTGTTGATCGACTGCTCGAAGGTACGGAAGTAACCGGTCAGTGCCGGGCGCCCGAATTCATTGTTGAACGCCGCGCCGCCCAGCGGGCCTTCGATCATGATGTCCAGCGCGGTGACGATGCGCTCCGGCTTGCCGTAGGGCTTTTCCCACGGCTGTTCGAAGCCCGGGATCTGCAGGTTGGACACGGTGAAGCCGGTGAGGCCGGCCTTGGGCTTGGCGCCGCGACCGGTGGCACCTTCGTCGCGGATCTCGCCGCCGGAACCGGTGGAGGCCCCCGGGAACGGCGCGATGGCGGTCGGGTGGTTGTGGGTCTCGACCTTCATCAGGATGTGCACCGGCTCCTGCACCGCACCGTACTGGCGGGTTTCAGGGTTCGGGAAGAAGCGCCCGGCGGTGGAACCGACGATCACCGAGGCGTTGTCCTTGTAAGCGGACAGCACGCCTTCGCTGTGCATCTGGTAGGTGTTCTTGATCATGCCGAACAGGCTTTTTTCCTGGCTCTGGCCGTCGATATCCCAACTGGCGTTGAAGATCTTGTGGCGGCAGTGCTCGGAGTTGGCCTGGGCGAACATCATCAGTTCGATGTCGTGCGGGTTGCGCTTGAGGCCCTGGAAGCTGGTGACCAGGTAGTCGATCTCGTCTTCGGCCAGGGCCAGGCCCAGCTCGACGTTGGCTTTTTCCAGCGCGGCGCGGCCACCGCCGAGGATGTCGACGGCGGTCAGCGGCTTGGGTTCGGCATGGCTGAACAGGCCGGCGGCCTCTTCGAGCCTGCCCAGCACGATCTGGGTCATGCGGTCGTGCAGCAGCTCGGCGACGGCGGCCACATCGGCCTCGCTCAGTTCACCGCCGACATAGAAGGCAGTACCGCGCTCCAGGCGCTTGACGTTCTCCAGGCCGCAGTTGTGGGCGATGTCGCTGGCCTTGCTCGACCAGGGCGAGATGGTGCCGAAACGCGGCATGACCAGGAACAGGCGACCGCTGGGCTCCTGTACCGGCACGCTCGGGCCGTACTTGAGCAGGCGCGCGAGCACATGCTGTTGGTCGGCACTCAGCTCGCCGTCAACCTCGGCGAAATGGGCGAATTCAGCGTACAAACCACTAACAGCGGGGACTTTCTGGCTCAGTTGCTCGAGTAATTTACCGTGGCGAAAGGCAGAAAGGGCAGGAGCGCCGCGCAGGATCAACATCGTCGGGACAGCCTCAGGAAGGGGGTGTGCTTAGAGGCCGTGCATTCTAGCCTAAACCGCCGCCGACGGCACCCGAAACGCTGCATCGGCGACAGGCCGAATGTCGGCAAGCCGACAAGAGTGCTTCACGAGATGACAAAAACCCGTCCCGACGCGGTTTTATCGGGCTGTGCTAGCAGACAAGCCGGATGTTGTCGAGATATGGCGCGGCAGGTCCTTTGCGTATACTGCACCCTATGTTTGCCCAGACTGCTTTGCGCCAGCGTTGTGCCAAATGGCTCATCGCAACCGGACTCTTCCTGATGCTCGGTGCCTGTGTTGAAAAACCCAGCACCCTGGAGCGTGTCAAGGAGGACGGCGTGCTGCGCGTGATCACCCGCAACAGCCCGGCCACCTACTTCCAGGACCGCAACGGCGAAACCGGCTTCGAGTACGAGCTGGTCCAGCGCTTTGCCGACGACCTGGGCGTGAAGCTGCAGATCGAGACCGCCGACAACCTCGACGACCTGTTCAACCAGCTCGGCCAGCCGAACGGCCCGGTGCTGGCGGCAGCGGGCCTGGTAAGCAGCGAGCAGCGCAAGCAGCAGGTACGTTTTTCCCACCCGTATCTCGAAGTCACCCCGCAGATCATCTACCGCAACGGCAAGCCCCGCCCCACCGACGCCGGCGACCTGGTCGGCAAGCGCATTCTGGTACTCAAGGGCAGCAGCCATGCCGAACAGCTGGCAGAGCTGAAAAAACAGTACCCGGCCCTGCAATATGAAGAATCCGACCAGGTCGAGGTGGTCGACCTGCTGCGCATGGTCGACGAGGGCCAGATCGACCTGACCCTGGTCGACTCCAACGAAGTGGCGATGAACCAGGTGTACTTCCCCAACGTGCGGGTCGCCTTCGACCTGGGCGACGGGCGCGACCAGCGCTGGGCGGTGGCGGCCGGCGAAGACAACAGCCTGCTCAACGAAATCAACGAATTCATCGACAAGGTGCACAAGAACGGCACCCTGCAACGGCTCAAGGACCGCTACTACGGCCACGTGGACGTGCTCGGCTATGTCGGCGCCTACACCTTCGCCCAGCACCTGCAGCAGCGCCTGCCGCGCTACGAGAACCACTTCAAGACCTCGGCCAAGAAGGAACAGGTGGACTGGCGCCTGCTGGCGGCGATCGGTTACCAGGAGTCGATGTGGCAGGCCGAGGTCACCTCCAAGACCGGCGTGCGCGGGCTGATGATGCTGACCCAGCGCACCGCCCAGGCCATGGGCGTGTCCAACCGGCTCGACCCGCGCCAGAGCATCGAGGGCGGGGCCAAGTACTTCATGCATGTGAAGAAGGAGCTCGATGACGACATCGAGGAGCCGGACCGCACCTGGTTTGCCCTGGCCGCCTACAACGTGGGCAGCGGCCACCTGGACGATGCACGCAAGCTGGCCAAGCGCGAGGGGCTGAACCCGAACAAGTGGCTGGACGTGAAGAAGATGCTGCCGCGCCTGTCGCAGAAGCAGTGGTACAGCAAGACCCGCTACGGCTATGCCCGTGGCGGCGAGCCGGTGCATTTCGTGGCCAACATCCGGCGCTACTACGACATCCTGACCTGGGTGACCCAGCCGCAGCTGGAGGGCAGCCAGGTGGCCGAAGGCAACCTGCATGTGCCGGGGGTCAACAAGACCAAGCCGGCCGACGCTTCGCCGCCGCTCTAGTTTGCAGCGCCTGTATCGCGGGCCAGGCCCGCTCCCGCAACAACGGGGGAGCGGGCTTGACCCGCGATGGTCACACCACGGTTATCAGGCCTTGGCCCGCCGAGCCCTGAAGAACTCGGTCAGAATCGCCCCGCACTCCTCGGCCAGCACCCCGCCCTCGAACAGCACCCGGTGGTTCAGAAACCCCTGGGTAAAGAATTGCCCCTGGCTCTGCACGATCCCGGCCTTGGGCTCCAGGGCCCCGAACACCACGCGGTTGACCCGCGAATGCACGATCAGCCCGGCGCACATGCTGCACGGCTCCAGCGTCACATACAGCGTGCTGCCCGGCAGCCGGTAGTTGCTGGCCGCCTGCGCCGCCGCGCGAATGGCCACCATTTCGGCGTGCGCGCTGGGGTCGCTGCCGCTGATCGGGCAGTTGAAGCCCTGCCCGATCACCTCGCCGTGCTGCACCAGCACCGCGCCCACCGGCACCTCGCCCAATGCAGCCCCCTGCGCCGCCAGCTCCAGCGCCAGGCGCATGAAGTGCTGGTCGCGGCTGCGGTCGATGATCTGCGGCTGACGCATCACGCCACCTCGATGGCGGCCATCAGGCCGGTTTCCATGTGATCGATCACGTGGCAATGGAACATCCAGGTGCCGGGGTTATCCGCCACCAGCGCCACCTGCGCCCGCTCGTTCTTGCCCAGCAGGTAGGTGTCGGTGAAGTACTGCTCCGGGATCTTGTGGCGATTGGAGCTGAGCACCTTGAAACTCATGCCGTGCAGGTGGATCGGGTGCTGGTACTGGGTCATGTTCTTGAGCTCGAAGATGTAGCTCTTGCCCTTCTTCAAGGTGGCGATCGGCCGGTCGGAACAGGTCTTGTCGGTGATGTCCCAGGCCTGCCCGTTGATCTGCCACAGGCTTGGCGGCTTGCCGTTCTCGGTATTGACCGACACCGAGCCTACCCACTCGAAATTGAAGTTGATCTTCTCGGCGTTGGCCAGGTCCGGCTCGGCGATGGGGTTGGCCGGCAGCGCCGGTGGCCAGTCGCCCGGTGCCTCGCTGCTGGCCACCGAACGCAGGGTGCCCAGGCGCACCGAGCCGTCGCGCAGCGACAGCTCCTCACCGGCTGCCGGCATGCGGATGGCCAGGCAGATGCGCATGCCGGGGCCCAGCCAGTAGTCCTTGCCCAATGGGCGCGGGGTGATCGGGTTGCCATCCAGCGCATAGATACGCGCCTCGAAGTCGCCCTTGAGATTGATGCGGTAGGTCAGGGTGTTGTCCAGGTTCAGCAGGCGCACCCGCACGATCTGCCCGGCGGGCATTTCCACCACCGCGTCGGGCTGCCCGTTGATGGTGATCAGGCGCCCTGCGGTGCCGCCACGGGCCGCTTCGCGCGGCACGCTGAACTCGACGAAG
The DNA here is from genome assembly GCF_002478435.1 of Pseudomonas sp. UBA7500. Lineage (NCBI taxonomy): Bacteria > Pseudomonadati > Pseudomonadota > Gammaproteobacteria > Pseudomonadales > Pseudomonadaceae > Pseudomonas > Pseudomonas sp. UBA7500. The sequence continues at coordinate 13,786 of NZ_DLNW01000024.1, forward strand.
TTGCCCTGCTCGTCCACGTGCCAGTTCTTCAGGCTCAGGGTGCGCTCGTGCTTGAAACCGGTGGGCTCGCGCTCCTCCACGATCAGCGGGCCGACCAGGCCGCGGCCCAGCTCTTCGCTGCTGTTGACGTGGGGGTGGTACCAGAAGCTGCCGGCATCCGGCACGCGGAACTTGTAGTCGAAGTACTCGCCCGGCAGCACCGGCAGCTGCGACACGTAGGGCACGCCGTCCATTTCCAGCGGCAGGCGGATACCGTGCCAGTGGATGGTGGTGGCCACCGGCAGGTGGTTGATGAACCGCACCCGCAGCCACTGCCCCTGGCGCACCCGTAGCTCGGTGCCCGGCGCGGACGGGCCGAACGCCCAGGCCTGGGTGGTGTGCCCGGCCACCAGCTCGACGTCCAGCGGCGCGGCGATCAGTTCATAGTCATGCCCGGCCTGCTCGTCCTCGACCTTGCCCATCCAGTAACGTGCGGCGCCCCCGGCGCCCAGGCCAACCACCACCAGGCCAGTCAGCCCCTTGAGCATTTGTCGACGGGTAAAGGACATCGGAACAGGCACCTCGTATCGCGAAAACAGCCTGCCAGCCATGACCGGGCTGGCGGTAAGGGCGAATACGATACACCTGCATTTGCGAAACTTTAAGTGAAGAGTTGCCCCGGCAGCGGCACACGATGCCGCACCCACCCGCGCAGCACTATCTACCGCACCTGCCCGCTAGAGCCAGCCCATCCTGCCATGGCCCAGACCAAGGAAGGATCGCCATGCCCCAGCCCCCCAACCCACAACGCGCGCAGCTTCAGGACATTGCGCGCCAGCTCGTCGTCAACTGCCCGGACATGCGCCAGATGGCCCGTGAGGTGGCCGTCGACGCCCTGAAGAAGTTCGCCCGCAGCAGCCTCGATCCGGACACCGTGTACCTGCACCGTTTCAAGGCGGCCCAGTCCAACCCCAGAAGCTTCAGCGGCTGGGAGCACCGTGAGCTGCCCTACCAGTCGCTGACGTTGCCGCAACTGGTGATGCAGCGCTTCGACGCCAACGACCAGGACAACGCCGACCTGCTCGGCTACCGCACCGGCTTCTACCGCGAAGGCGCGCATGCCGGGGTGTTCGACGAACGCAACGAAGTCCCCATGGCACCGGCCGATGTGCTGCGCTACTTCTGGCAGATCGACTTCAGCTCGGTCTTCAAACAGAAGATGCAGGCGTTCTGGGCCGACAGTGCAGAGGCGTTTCGCAGCATGGCCAAGGCCAACTTCCTGAGCAAGGTGGTGGAAGCCTGCGAACACGCAGACCTGCCCGAACAGCGCAAACGCTACCGCCTGCTGGCCCGGGCACTGGCCGGCGTCACCGACTGGCCGCCCACCCTCGAACAACTGCAGCAAACGCATGTTCCCGACCAGGGGGTGCGCCTGCATGCCTTCGACATCGGCGGCTACGTCGCCAGCGACATGCTGCGTGCCGTGCTGCCCGATGGCTACCAGGTGCTGTACATGCCCGGCGAGGTCACGGCCCTGCACCTGTTTGCCAACCCTGCGCAGCTTTACTGGTGGGTGCTGCAGAACACCAATGCCGCAGATAACCGCGCGCGCCTGATGGCCCACTTCGCGTTGTCCAGCCATGCCGAAAACCCCGCCGGGGTCGGGCTCGAGCATCTGATCGACCTGCTGTTCTCCAACTGGGCCGGCAGCGCACACGATGCCATCAACCTGCTGAACAAGCCGGTCGACCAGGATGCATTCAGCTACCTGCGCGATGCGGCGCGACAGCGCATGAGCGACGACGCGCACTTCGCCCTGCGCTCCAACGCCGACCTGCGCAAACAGATGTGGGTGGCGGACCTGCACGCCTTTACCCGGTTCGCCGGGGCAATGGCCGCCTTCGACTGGCCGGTTGCACTGGCTGCCGTGGGCGCAGGGCTTGGCGAGACCGGCCTGTCCATCGACGAGGCGATCAACGGCCACACCACTGCCGAACGCCAGGCGGGCGTCATCGGCGCCGTACTGGCCTGCATCGACACGCTGTTCAACGCGACGCTGCTCGGCGAGGAGACCGGTGAAGTGATACGGGTCGACGGCGAGGTGCCCGCCGTCGCCGAGCCCTATGTGGAGGCCGAGGACGAACCCCTTGCCACTGCCGAGGATATTGACGCCCAGGTACCCGCCCCCCTGCGACCGACACCGGCTTCCCAGCGCCTGGCCACCTTCGAGACCAATGCCCTGCTCGACGGCGAGAAACCCGGGGTCGGCAAGATGCAGGGCATCTACTCGCTGGCCGACGGTTTCTATGTAGCGATCGGCGATTTCGCCTACCAGGTGCGGTACGTGGGCGAGCTCAAGAGCTGGGTGGTGATCGACCCGAACGCGCCCTTTTCGTTCTACCGCAACGTGCCCATCCGGCTCAATGCGCAACAGCAGTGGGAGCCCGTCGCACAGGGCCGCCTTCTGGGGGGTACACCGCGCTTTCGCCTGAAACTGTGGGGCCGCAGCGACTACGCGCCACCCCCTGCCGAACGTATCCCCACGCCCTACGAGTTGCTCCCACGCCAGCAGGCACAGCTGCGTTCGGTGGATGACGAACAGCTCAGCGGCATTACCTACCGGGCCAATCAGCCACACTTGGAAGAAGCCTGCGACCTGTTTCGCAAGCTGCGCAGCAAGCTGCTGAACGATGCCAAGGAGTATCTGAGCACGGTGGAGCTGCCGCCACGCCCGCAACTGCCGCTGTTCGAAAGCAACCCGGCGCCCAAGCAGATCCTGCGTGGTTGCTACTCCCGCTGCGACGGCGTGGTGATCGGCGAATGCCACGCACACCTGGGCAGCAAACGCTTTCTGATCGACAACATGGCGCAACTGCGCAAGCAGAAGGTCAAGGTGCTGTACCTGGAGCATCTGCTGACGGACTTTCACCAGGCCGACCTCGATGCGTTCAACCGCACAGGCAACATGAGCCAGCACCTGCGCGACTATGTGGCCGAACTGGACCGAAGCCAGGCCACCGACAGCAGCGGACGCTATACCTTCCAGCAGGTGATGCTCACCGCACAGGCCAACCAGGTCCGCCTCCAGGCCATCGACTGCATGGCCAGCTATCGTCAGGCCTGGCTGGCCACCCCGCCGGGCCCGATCCGGCAACAGATGATGAACTTCTTTGCCCATCGGGTCATTGCAGCAGACCAGGCCCTGCACCCCAGCAGGTGGATCGCCTTCGTGGGCAACACCCACACCAATACGTTTGACGGCGTGCCAGGGCTTGCCGAGCTGCAGGGCGCCATCGGCCTGCGCATCGAAGACATCGAGTGCGGGCTGCCTGTGCGATTCGGCGTGGACCCCGGTATCCAACCCGACCAGTCGGCCAACCTGGCGGCGGTCAAATGCGACCTGCTGCTGCAGGTGCCCATTGCTCCCGCACACGGCGTGGCACGCACCCTGGAAGAAAAGCTGCGCGCTGTGGGCTCCTTCAGTTTCACCCAGGTGGAGGGGACCTTGCAGATGATCCACCGCAGCAAGGACCTGACGCTGCACTACACCCCCATCCAACGAGACGGCACGTTCTACTACATCGATCGGGCGAGCTGGCCACGCGTGGACAAGCGCCGCATGCCAAGCCTGGCGCAACTGTCGACCCTGGTGACATCCAACGGGCTGACCTTCGTGCCACTGTAACGGCGCCGCCCAGCTTTGCTTGCTGCCTGAACGGGCCGGGCTGGCTGGGCGGCCCGCACTACTTACTTACCGCACGCTGCTCGCCGCCCCCGGCCAAGCTGGCCCCTCGCCCCTGACACGGAAGTATCGCCATGCCCCTGACCGCCCAACAGACCCACGACCACGAACAGCTGCAGAACCTGGCCCGACAACTGGTCAAGCATTGCCCCGACATGCGCCAGATGGCCCGCGAAATCGCCAGCCATATCCTGAAGAAACACACCCGCAGCACGCTGGACCCGGACGCGGTGTACCTGCACCGGTTCAACACCGCGCATAGCAGCCCGCGCACCTTCAGCGGCTGGGAACACCTCGGCCCGCCCAGCGAATCGCTGACACTGCCGCAACTGGTGATGCAGCGTTTCGATGTCAACGACCAGGACAACGCCGACCTGCTCGGCTACCGCACCGGCTTCTACAGCCGCGGGCCGGGCACAGGCCTGTTCGATGAGCGCGATGAAGTGCCGATGGCCCCGCGCGAGGTACTCGACGAGCTGTGGAAGGTCGACTTCTGCAGCGCCTTCCACCAGGACCTGACCCGCTTCTGGGCCCGTCATTCGGACAACTTCCGCACCCTGGCCAAGGCCAACTTCTTGAGCAAGGTGCTCGAAACCTGCGCGCACCAGACCGACCCCGCCCGCCTGGCACGCTTGCGGCGGGTGGCCACTGCCCTGGCCGGTGACGCCAGCTGGCCGCCCTCGCTGAGCCAGTTGCAACAACAGGCCAGGCCGGTGGCGGGGGTGCGCCTGTGCACCTTCGACATCGGCGGCCATGTGGCCACCGATATCCTGCGGGTGGAACTCGACGACGGTTACCAGTTGCTCTACATCCCGGGCGAGGTCGACGCCCTGCACCTGTTCGCCAACCACAGCGAGCTGTACTGGTGGGTGCTGCACAACACCAATGCGGCGCAGAACCGCGCACGCTTCATGACCCACTTCGCCCTTGCGGACCACGGCGAAAAAGCCAGCGCGGTGGGGCTCGAGCACCTGATCGACGTGCTGTTCAACAACTGGGGCGGCAACGGTCACGACGCACTCAACCAGTCGAACACGACCGTGCATGGCGATGGGTTCACCCACCTGCGCGATGCAGCGCGTCAGCGCATGATCGACGATGCGCACTTCTCGCTGCGCTCCAACGCCGACCTGCGCAAGCAACTGTGGATCGGCTACCTCAAGGCCTTCGGCACCTTCGCCAGTGCCATGGCCGCGGTCGACTGGCCGGTAGCGCTGGCTGCCGTGGGCGCCGGGCTGGCCGAAACCGGCCTGAACATCGATCAGGCGGTCAACGGGCACACCACTGCCCAACGCAAGGCCGGCGTGATCGGCGCCGTGCTGGCGGCCATCAACACGCTGTTCAATGCCACCCTGCTCGCAGGCCCGGCCGTCACCGGTGAAATCGCCGAGATCGAACCCAGCCTGGACGCGGGCACGCAGGCTGCACCCGTCGAGCCCGAACACACGCCAATGGCCACCCCGGCGGAACTCGCCGAGTGGGCGCCTGCGCCGCTGATACCGGCCGAGCGCTCGCAACTGCTGGCCCCGTTCGAAACCAACGTGCTGCTGGACGGGCACGCCACCGGCAGCGGCAAATTCCAGGGTATCTACACCCTGGACGATGGCTTCTATGCCCAGATAGACGGGTTCCCCTATCACGTTCGCTACATCGGCGAGCTGCGTTCATGGGCGGTGGTCGACCCGCAAAACCCCTACTCGTTCTACCGCAACGTGCCCATTGGCCTGAACGACGAAGGCGTATGGCAACCGCTGGAGCAGGGTCTGAAAGGCGGGGCGCCACGCTTTCGTCTCAAGCTCTGGGGCCAGGCCCAGGTACCCACGCCCGGCCCGGAACGCGTGCCCACCCCCTATGAAGTCGACAAGGCGCTGCAGTCCGAATTGCTCAAGGCCTCCAACGGTGGCGAGGAGTCGAACCTGAGCGGGCGCACGTTCTCCCCCAACAACCCCGCCCGCGAACAGGCCTACGCGCAATTTCGCACCTTGCGCGACCTGCTGGTCGACGACGCCGAAGCGTTTTTCAGCACCGCAAGCCTGCCGCAGCGGCCACCGCTGCCAACATTGGCTGCCGATGCCAGCGCCAGGCAGATCATTCGCAGCGTGTACGAAAACAGCGAGGGCCTGGTGGTCGGCGAAGCCCATTCACAACTGGGCAGCAAGCAGTTTCTGATCGAGAACATAGCCCTGCTCAAGCAGCAGAAGGTGCGGGTGCTGTACATGGAGCACCTGATGACCGACTTCCAGCAGGCCGACCTGGACCTGTTCAACCAGACCGGGCAGATGCCCCAGGCACTCAAGACCTACGTGACCGATCTGGACCGCGGCTGGCACACCGACCCCGCCCAGCGCTACACCTTCATGCAGGTGCTCAGGAGCGCGCAGAAACAGGGCATCCGGATACAGGCCATCGATTGCATGGCCAGTTACCGCCAGGCATGGATGGGCCCCCGACCACCCGCGATTCGCCAGAAGATGATGAACTTCTTCGCCCACCGCGTAATCGCTGCCGACCAGGCTGCCCATGGCGCCGGCAAATGGGTTGCACTGATGGGCAACACCCACGCCAACACCTTCGAGAGCGTGCCCGGGGTCAGCGAACTGCAAGGTGTGATCGGTGTGCGCGTCGAGGACATCGAAATCGGCAGCAGCGCAAGCGTCGGCCGCGACCCGGGGCTTTACGCAGTGGACGACGGTATCCGCGAAACCCGCGTGCAGGGCGACCTGCGCCTGCAGGTGCCGATTGCCCAGCCGCCCTCGGCCTCGGGCACACTGGAAGGCCGGCTGGCCAAACCGGGGGCGTTCGGCTTCAAGGACATCGACGGCAAGATGACCCTGATACACCGCAGCAAGGACCTGGCGCTGCACTACACGCCCATCGCAAGGGACGGTGAGTTCATCTACATCGAACGCGCCAGCTGGCCATGGCTGGACAAGCGACGCCTGCCGGACCTGTCGGAAATGGCCTTCCAGCTGTCCCGGTACGGCTTGAAGTACGTGCCGCTGTGACGCCAGGCAGGCGGCGATGAAAAAGGGCAAGGCCGCCTGGCCTTGCCCTTGCTTTCGCCTCGCGGCAACCGGGCCGCTAGGCCTGGTGCGTCAACTAGTGCTTGAACATCACATGGCGCACGGTGGTGTAGTCCTCCAGGCCATACATCGACATGTCCTTGCCATAGCCGGAAAGCTTGGCGCCGCCGTGGGGCATTTCGCTGACCAGCATGAAGTGCGTGTTGACCCAGGTGCAGCCGTATTGCAGGCGTGCGGCCAAACGGTGGGCGCGGCCCACGTCGCGGGTCCACACCGAGGAGGCCAGGCCGTAGTCCGAATCGTTGGCCCACGCCAGGGCCTGGGCCTCGTCGTCGAAGGCGGTGACCGTGACTACCGGGCCGAAGATCTCATGGCGCACCACCTCGTCGTCCTGCCGGGCGCCGGCAAGTACGGTCGGCTCGAAGAAGAACCCTGGCCCGGCGACACGCTGGCCACCGGTCACCACCTCAATGTGCGACTGCTCGCGGGCGCGCTGCACAAAGCCTTCCACGCGCTCCAGATGCTGCTGGGTGATCAGCGGCCCGAGCTCGGTGTCAGGGTCGTCCTGCAGGCCGTAGCGGATGCTGGCCACCGCCTCGCCGAGCTTCTTCACGAACGCCGCGTACACGCCCTTCTGCACATACAGGCGGCAGGCGGCGGTGCAGTCCTGGCCGGCATTGTAGAAGCCGAAGCTGCGCACGCCTTCGACCACGGCATCGATATCGGCATCATCGAACACGATCACCGGGGCCTTGCCGCCCAGCTCCATGTGCATGCGTTTCACGCTGTCGGCGGTGCCGGCGATGATGCGGCTGCCCGTGGCCACCGAGCCGGTCAACGACACCATGCGCACCTTGGGGTGCCCGGTCAGGGGCTTGCCGACACTCGGGCCGCGGCCGAAGACCACGTTCACCACGCCTGCCGGGAAAATCTCCGCCATCAGTTGCGCCAGCTTGAGGGTGGTCAGCGGCGTCTGCTCGGACGGCTTGAGCACCACGGTATTGCCTGCGGCCAGGGCCGGCCCGAGCTTCCAGGCGGCCATCATCAGCGGGTAGTTCCACGGTGCGATGGAGGCCACCACGCCCACCGGGTCGCGGCGGATCATCGAGGTGTGCCCTTCCAGGTACTCGCCGGCGGCACTGCCTTGCAGGCAGCGGCTGGCACCGGCAAAGAAGCGGAACACGTCGGCCACGCCCGGCAGCTCGTCGTTGAGCGCCGCCGCGTAGGGCTTGCCGCAGTTGTCCGCTTCCAGGCGCGCCAGCTCCGGGGCGTGGGCGTCGATCGCATCGGCCAGTTTGAGCAGCAGCAGCGAACGGTCCTTGGGGGTGGTCTTCGACCAGCTGTCGAACGCCGCATCCGCAGCGCACACCGCGGCATCGACCTGGGCCAGGCTGGCCTCGGGGATCTCCACCAGCGTGGCCCCCAGTGACGGGTTGAGCACCGCCAGGGTTTCGCCTTCACCGGCGATGAGTTGTCCATTGATCAGCAGGCAGGTTTGCATGGGTTCTCCTGTGCGGCGAGGTTGGCCGCCGCCATAAAAAAGTCGCAAGCGCCCCGTGCCCGCAGCCGGGCTGCGCACAGGGGGAGCATTACAGGGGGGGCAGGCGCCGGGCGCCCGCAGGTTCAGAGTGCGGCTTCAGGCACTGCCGTGCTGAACAGCCGGGTGCGCCAGGCCAGGTACACCAGCCCCAGCAGCACCCAGCAACAGCCGAGAATCAGCGCGTCGGCATCCAGGCTGATCAACATCCAGCCCGAGGTGAAGGCGCCGGCCAGGGGGAAGATCACCCCGCGGACCACGCCGGCCTTGTCGCCGATGCTGCGGTCGAAGGTCAGTTTCAGTGCGCACAGGTTGACCGAGGTGAAGGCCAGGAAGGCGCCGAAGTTGACCAGCGAAGTAGCCGTGGCGATGGTCAGGCCGAACCCGACGAAACCGAAGGCCCCGCACAGGGCGATGTTGAATACCGGGGTCCTGTAGCGCGGGTGCAGCACGCCGAACAGTTTCTGCGGCAGCTGGTTGTCGCGGCCCAGGGCATACAGCAGACGCCCCACGCTGGCCTGGAACGACAGGCCGGCGGCGAAATGGGCAATGATGATGCCGGTGAGTACCACGCCGAAGAACAGGTCGCCACCGATGGTCTTGGCGATTTCGAAGGCCGCGCCGTCGATGTTCTCGAACAGGCCCGCCGGGTGCGCCAGGTACATGAAGTACGAGGAGCCCACGTACAGGCTGCCGCCGATCAGGGCCACCAGCAGGATGGCACGCGGGATGGTGCGCTCGGGCTCGACGGTTTCTTCGCTCAGGGTCGACAGCGCGTCGAAGCCCAGGAACGAATAGGCGGCGATCGCGGCCCCGGCCATGGTGGCCGAGAACGGCACGTCGGCATTGAAGAACGGCTTGACCGAGAGCAGACCGCCCGGGCCGTTGATGGCCGACACGTAGTGCCAGCACAGCGCGATGAACACCGCGATGATGGTCAGCTGGATCAGCATCAGGATGATGTTGAAGCGGTTGGCGACCTGAATGCCCAGGATGTTGAGCAAGGTGGTGGAAACGATGAAGCCGGTGATCCAGCACCACTGCGGTACATCCGGGAACGCCAGGCTCAGGTAGCTGGCCCCCAGCAGCCAGATCAGCATCGGGATGAAGAAGTAGTCCAGCAGCGCGGCCCAGCCGACCATGAAGCCGATGCCAGGGTTGAACACCTTGCGGGTGTAGGTGTAGGCGGAACCGGCCGCCGGGAAGATCCGCACCAGGCGCCCGTAGCTCAGGGCGGTGAAGATCACGCCGATGGAGGCCACCACATAGGACAGCGCCACGGTGTTCTGGCTGGCCTGGGCGATCACGCCATAGGTGCCGAACACGATCAGCGGGGCGATGAAGGCCAGGCCGAACAACAGCACGGACACCGGCCCGAGGGTCCGGCGCAGGTGCGCGGAGGAAGTCGATGCGCTCATGGTTAGGGCCTCAGGCTGCGTAGGTGTAGGCGGCGCGGATCACGTCGAGGTAGCTCTCGACTGACATCTCCTTGGCGTTGCTCGCATCGGAAATGTTGCTCTTGGACTTCTCTGCGATGGCCAGGAAGTCCTCCTCGCGCACCCCGGCCACATCGGCAAAACGCGGAATACCCAGCTCGCGGTTCATGCGGAACAACTGCTCCACGCCCGCTTCGGCGGCAGCGCTGGCGCCAAGATTGGGGTCGATGCCCAGGGCATAGGCGACATCGGCATGGCGGCGCAGGTCGGCGTCGCGGTTATGGCTGAACACGAACGGCAGGAAGATCGCGTTGCCCACCCCGTGCGGGGTGTCGTACATGCCGCCGATGGCTTCGGAGATGCAGTGCACGCTGGCGATGTCGGCATTGCCGAAGGCCATGCCGGCAATCAGGCTGGCGATCAGCATCTGTTCGCGGGCCTCGCGGTTGTCCGGCTCCTGCACGGCGGGCTTGAGGTACTGCGCGATCAGGCGAATGGCATGCAGGGCCAGGCCGTCGCTGATCGGGTTGGCCGGCTTGCCGGTGTAGGCCTCGATGGCGTGGGTCAGCGCGTCCATGCCGGTGGCGGCGGCGATGTGCGGCGGCAGCGTGGCGGTGATGTCCGAGTCGAGCAGCGCCAGAACCGGGCCGATGCGGTAGTCCAGGATGCTCATCTTGAACTGGCGGCGGGTGTCGGTGATCACCGAGAAGAACGTGACCTCGCTGCCGGTGCCTGCGGTGGTCGGGATCGCCACGATTGGCAGCACCGGGCCCTTGAGGGTGAAGGCACCTTCGTAGTCCTCGACCTTGCCGTCGTGGGTCAGCAGTACGCTGATCGCCTTGGCCGCGTCCATCGCACTGCCGCCACCCACTGCCAGCACGCCATCGATGCCCTTGCCGCGATACAGCTCGGCGGCGCGGTTGACGTCTTCGCTGCGCGGGTTGGGCTTGACGTCGACGATCTCGTCATAACGCACGCCGGCCTTGTCCAGGCTGGTATAGATGCTGTCGAGCAGGCCGGCGTTCTTCACGCCCGGGTCGGTGACCAGCAGCACGTGGCGCAGGCCCAGGTCGGTCAGGTGCTCGCCGGTACGCTGGCGCAGGCCAGGTTCCATGACGATCTTGGTGGGTAACAGAAACTGGAATTGCATCGGTAGGTTCCTCTCGCACTGGGGCGCACTTGCAATGTTGTAGTTATGGCAGACGAGTCAGAGGGGCCGCCTGGGCGGTGGGTGTCTGGTTATTGTTGTGGCGGTAGCCGATCGCCGAAGCCGATGGACCGCTTGTCCAGGCGCTGCACGGTGGGCACAGGCCGGTATGGGGCCAGACACTAAGACACGGGTAGCGGATCGACAATTACTAAAAACTCAAGGGAGCATTCGATTAAATCGAATGCTCCCCGTGCACCGGGGGTAGCGGCCTACAGGTGCTGCCCGTGGCGCGCCATGATGTGCCGCACCACGCTGTAGTCCTGCAGCGAGTCGCTGGACAGGTCCTTGCCGTAGCCCGAGCGCTTGAGCCCGCCGTGGGGCATTTCGCTGACCAGCATGAAATGGCTGTTGATCCAGGTGCAGCCGTACTGCAGGCGCGCCGCCACCTGCATGGCCTTGTCCAGGTTCTGGGTCCACACCGACGAGGCCAGGCCATATTCGGAGTCGTTGGCCCAGTCCACGGCCTGGGCCAGCTCGTCGAAACGGGTCACGGTGACCACCGGGCCGAACACCTCGCGCTGGACGATCTCGTCGGTTTGCCGGCAGCCTGCCAGCAGCGTCGGCTGGTAGTAGAACCCGGGCCCGGCATGCATCGCCGCACCGGTGACGCACTCCACGTGCGGCTGGCTGAGGGCGCGCTCGACGAAGCTGGACACCCGGTCGCGCTGGCGCGTGCTGATCAGCGGGCCGATCTCGTTGTCGGCATCGTGCGCGCCGGCATAGCGAATGCTGCTGACCGCAGCCCCGAGTTCGGCCACCAGCCGGTCGTGGATACCGGCCTGGGCGTAGACCCGGCACGCCGAGGTACAGTCCTGCCCGGCGTTGTAGTAGCCATAGGCACGCACGCCCTCGACCACCGCCTGCAGGTCGGCATCGTCGCAGACGATCACCGGGGCCTTGCCGCCCAGTTCCAGGTGGGTGCGCTTGAGGGTTTTGGCCGCTGTGGAGAGGATCTTCTGCCCGGTGACGATATCGCCGGTCAGCGAGACCATGCGTACCTTGGGGTGGCCGACCAGGTGAGCGCCGACGTTCTCGCCACCGCCGCAGATGATGTTGATCACCCCGCGCGGCAGGATCCGCGCCAGCGCCGGCGCCAGGGCCAGGATCGACAGCGGGGTGTGCTCGGACGGCTTGAACACCAGGGTGTTGCCTGCGGCCAGGGCCGGCGCGATCTTCCAGGCGGCCATCATGATCGGGTAGTTCCACGGCGCGATCGATGCCACCACCCCGATCGGGTCGCGGCGCACCATGCTGGTATAGCCGGGTACGTATTCGCCACTGAGCTGACCGGTCTGGCAGCGCACCGCGCCGGCGAAGAAGCGGAACACATCGACGGTGGCGCTCAGATCATCCTTGCGCGCCAGGTGCAGCGGCTTGCCGCAGTTCAGCGCTTCGAGCCGGGCGAAGGCGTCGGCGTGCTGCTCGATGGTACTGGCGATCTCCAGCAGCAGGTTGGAGCGCTGCTGCGGCGTGGTGCGGGCCCAGCCGGCGAACGCGCGGTGGGCGGCCAGGATCGCGGCCTCGGTCTGCTCGGCGCTGGCTTCGGCGATAGGGGTCAGCACCTGGCCGGTGGCCGGGTTGAGGATCGGCTCGACGACGCCCTCGCCTGCGACTAGTTCGCCATCGATCAGGAGTGCGGTGGACAACGGGGTCTGCGCGACTGGCATGTGCAGGGTTCCTTCTTGTGGTGTGGCCATGCGGCTAAAGGGATGACTTGCGCCCGCCGTGGGGCTGCTCGCGGGCGACCGTCAGAAACGGGTCGACCAGCGCCGGGCGCGCTGTGCCGCGGCGCCAGGCCAGGCCCACGTCGAGGGTCTGGGTCAGGTCGGCAATCGGGCGGGCCTCGATGATGTCGCCTTCCAGCGACCACGGGCGGTAGGTCATGTCAGGCTGTATCGACACCCCCAGGCCCGCTGCCACCAGGCTGCGCACCGCCTCGGTGGAGGCCGTGCGCAGGGTGATGCGCGGCTGCAGCCCGGCCTGCGCCCACTGGCGCTGGGCGGTGTGGTCCATCTCGTCGACGTTCAGCTGGATCAGCGACTCCCGGGCCACGTCGCCCAGGTTGATGCTGTCGTGTTCGAGCAACGGGTGCTGGGCCGGTAGCCACAGCCGGTAGGGCGAGTGGGTCAGCACCTCCGATTGCAGGGCGTGACGGTCTTCGAGGTTGGAGAGTATCAGCACGCCCACATCGATTTCGCCGCTGACCAGCAGGTGCTCGATGTACGGTCGCTCGTCTTCCATCACGCGGATTTCGACGTTGGGGTAGGCACGCTGGAAGCGCGTGAGCAGGTCGGCCAGGTAGTAACCCGCCACCAGGCTGGTCACCCCCACCACCAGTTGGCCGGCGACCTGGTCGGTGCTCTGCTGCAGGCTGCGCTTGGCGTTGTCCACCGTGGCCAGGATCAGGTGCGCCTGGCGCAGGAACTGATGGCCCTGGTGGGTCAGGTGCATGCCCTTGGCGTGGCGATTGAACAGGCTCACGCCGATTTCCTGTTCCAGCTGCTGGATGGCCAGGGTCAGAGTGGACTGGGAGATGTACACCGCCTGGGCCGCAGCCGAGATCGAACCGGTCTCGGCCACGGCAATGAAGTGGCGGATCTGACGCAGAGTCATCATGGGCATTACCCGGTACGTTGTTTTTATAGATGTGGGCGAGTGTATATCTTTTTTATCGATGGCTTGGTGAAAACCGCCGCGCCTGCGGTTCAACGTCAAACCGCGTGGGCGGCCCCGGGTGGTTACAAAAAGGTGCGTACTTGTGGGGATCTGGCGCCCGCCCTAGATTGCCCGCCTCAATCAATGGAGTCCCGAGCCATGCGCACCCTGATCATTCTCGCCCACCCCAACCTGGAAAAATCCGTGGTCAACCAAGCCTGGTTGAAAGCCCTTGAAGCCAGCGACATGCACGTCACCCTGCACCGCCTGTACGAGGTGTATCCCCAGGGCGGCGCGCTGGACGTGGAAGCCGAGCAGGCACTGGTTCGCGCCCATGACAGCATCGTGTGGCAGTTCCCGTTCTACTGGTTCAGCACCCCGCCGCTGCTCAAGCAATGGCAGGACGAAGTGCTCACCCACGACTTTGCCTACGGCCACGGCGAAGGGCAGCGCCAGCTGGCGGGCAAACGTATCGGCATGGCGATTTCTGCCGGCATCAGGCAAGACGATTACAGGGCCGGCGGGCGTTACAGCTACAGCCTGGACGAACTGCTGCGCCCGCTGGAAGTCACCCTCCGCTACATCGAAGCACTGCCGGTACGCCCGTGGGTGTTCTATGGTGCCGAGTACGCCATCGACCCGGCGGAGCTGGAGGCCAACGCCGAAGGTTACCTGGATTACCTGCGCCAATTTGCCCAGGCAGCCTGAGTTCAGCCTTCGGCGGGCGCCGGCGGTGTCTCGGTGGCCAGCGCATTACCTGAATGCAGGGCACCCCACTGGCACATCGCATCGATGATCGGCTGCAAGGTGCGGCCGTGCTCGGTCACCCGATACAGCACCTTGGGCACCTTGCCAGGGAAGGCTTCGCGCTCGACCAGCAGATCGCCCTGCAACTCCTTGAGTTGCTCGGTGAGCACCTTCGACGACAAGGGGCGCATCAGGCGCAGCAGCTCGCCTGTGCGCTTGGGGCCTTCCATCAGGTGGCACAGGATGGAGCACTTCCAGCGCCCGCCGATGGCCTCGATGGTAGCGTCGATGGGAAAGTTGAACACGCGGTTGACCATGACCGGTTCTCCTGGCTGGGGCGCAAAGGCGTGCAGGATAGCAAGCGCGCCTGCGGCCGGGGCAACTTGAGGCTACTCGACGCCTGGATACACCGCCAACGGATCACAGCGCTGCGACGCCCGCCTTGGCGACCTGCGCATCCTGCTGCGCCTTGACCCCGGACACCCCCACTGCACCGACCACCTGGCCGTCGACGATGATCGGCACACCGCCTTCGAGCGGCGTGATCAACGGGGCACCAACAAACGCCGTGCGCCCACCGTTGACCATGTCTTCGTAGCCTTTGGTCTCGCGCCGCCCCAGCGCCGCGCTCCGGGCCTTTTCCGATGCGATGTAGGCACCGATCGGAGCGCACCCGTCAAGGCGCGCAAGCGCGAGCGGATGGCCACCGTCATCGACGACCGCGATGGCGACCTCCCAATCGTTCTGTTGAGCCTGCACGCAGGCGGCGTCCAGGATCCGGCGAACATCTGTGTGGCTCAGTACGGCTTTGTGCTGCATGTCTGGATTCTCGTCTGGTCATGTTGAGGCCGCCACGCACCTGATGCGCGATGCCCGAAAATGCTTGAGCTACGCCCGCGATCAGGAATGGGATACCCGGCGCAGGAAGTCCTTCATGCGCTCGTTGGTCGGGTTGCTCAGGATCTGCGCCGATGGCCCTTCGGCGACGATCGAGCCGCCTTCAAGGAACAGCGTGCGGGTCGACACGGCGCGTGCGAAGCCCATCTCGTGGGTCACCACCACCATGGTCATGCCTTCCTGGGCCAGGCTCTTCATGACGGCCAGGACCTCACCGACCAGCTCGGGGTCGAGCGCCGAGGTGGGCTCATCGAACAGCATGGCCCTGGGTTCCATGGCAAGTGCCCTGGCAATCGCCACGCGCTGCTGCTGGCCGCCGGAAAGCTGCGGCGGATAGGCGTTGTACTTCGCGGCCAGGCCGACACGGTCGAGCAGTTCCTTGCCACGCTTGCGGGCCTTGTCGACGGGTTCACCCTTTACGTACACCGGGCCCTCGATCACGTTTTCCAGGACGGTGCGATGGGGGAAAAGGTTGAACCGCTGAAACACCATACCCACCGAGCGACAGATCTGGCGGATGTTCCCGGAGCTGGCGTCGACCGTGACGCCGTCAATGCTGATCACGCCGCCGTCGTAGCGCTCCAGGCCATTGATGCAACGCAGCACCGTGGACTTGCCCGAGCCCGAAGGGCCGATCAGGCAAACCACTTCGCCCTGGCGGATCTCTGCACTGATGCCATGGAGCACCTGGTGCGGACCAAACGACTTGGTGATGTTGTCGATGCGGATCATCGGGCACTCCTTTTGTATTTGCGTTCGAGCCAGCCGGCCAACCCCATCAGAGGCAGGCTCAGGCACAGGTACATCAGGGCAACCAGGGTGAAGATGTTGGCGTTGTTGAACGATGCTGCCGCGATCAGCTTGCCCTGCATCGACAGCTCGACCACGGTGATGATCGAGGCCTGGGAGGAGTCCTTGAGCAGCATGATCATGTTGTTGCTGTATGGCGGCAGCGCGATCTTCAACGCCTGGGGCAGGATCACCCGGCGCATGGTCATTGCGCGGCTCATGCCGATGGAGTGCGCCGCCTCGTTCTGACCGGGGTCGATGGCCTGGATACCCGAGCGAAACACCTCGGCCATGTAGGCGGAATAGGCAAGCCCGAGCCCCATGGCACCGGCCTGGAACGCACTCATGTCCACGCCCATTTCCGGCAACACGAAGTACAGGTAGAACAGAATGACGATGATCGGGATGCCGCGAATGGCATTGGTCAGGTAGCGCGAGCCTTCGGCCAGCCAGCGCACGCTGCTGACCCGCAACAGCGCCCAGAACAACCCCAGCAAGGTACTGATGAGCAGCGCGCACAGGGTGATGCCGATCGTTGTCCAGGCACCTTCCATCAGTATCGGAAAGTACTCGACTGCCTGGCTGAAAAAACCTTCGAACATAGGATTGCATCCTCACATGCGGGCACCGTCGGGCGGTGGCCGTGATCACGAATCAGAGTTTCTTGACGTTCCATTTGGTGAGGATCGCGTCGAGCGTACCGTCGGCCTTGAGCTTGGCTACACCGCCATTGATTCGGGCGAGCAGCTCGCTGTTGCCTTTGCGCACCGCCACGCCGATCGCGATACGGATCTGCTTCTGGTAGTCATCGGCAACGCGCAGCTTGCTGGAGCCGGACTGCTGCACGGTGTAGAGCATCACCGGGCCATCGCCTACGGCAACATCGATACGCCCCAGGGCCACCTCGCGAATCATGTCGGACATGCTGTCGTACATCCGCAGCTCCTTGATGCCCTGCTGGGCTTTCATCGGTTCCACCGACACGGTGCCAGTCTGCACGCCGACCTTCTTGCCGGCGAAGTCGGCGCTGCTGAGGTACGCCGTCGTGTCCTGGCTGTTGGCAATCACCTCCTCGCTGTAGGCGAACAGTTCGTCGGAGAAGTCGACCACCTGGGCGCGCTGGGCATTCATGGCGAAAGCAGAGCTGATCATGTCTATCTTGTCCGTCTGCAACGACGGCACCAGGCCACCGAAGGGGATCGGACGCAGCTCGGGCGTGAAACCAAGCTCCTTGCCCAGCGCCTGGGTGATATCGATCATCACGCCCCGAAGCGTGTTGGTCCTGGTGTCCAGGAAGTTGAAGGGCACCGCAGTGGGTGTGGCGCCGACGCGCAGTGTGTCCTGGGCCTGGGCAGTGCCCAGCAGGACGGGAAGAGTCAGTGCCGCACAGGTGGTCAGTTTGATCAATCGGGTGAGCATGGGACGTCTCCTGTTGTTCGCAGAGTGAAGGTCACACAGCTGCGGTAACGATGATTTCCACGAGCATGTCGGGGGCACCCAGCAGGGCCTGGCAAGTGGCGCGGGTGGGCGCGCAGCCATGCGGTACCCACGCATCCCAGGCCTCGTTCATGCCCTGGAAGTCGGTGGCGATGTCCTTGAGCCAGATCTGCGCAGTGAGCAGTCGGGTGCTGTCACTGCCGACAGAAGCGAGCAACGCGTCGATGCGCTTGAGAATCTCGGTCGTCTGGGCCTTGATATCGCCACTTCGCTCGGCGGCGACAACCCCGGCAAAGTAGGCGGTGCCCGCATGCACGACAATGCGGCTCATGCGGGCGTTGGTCTGGTGGCGCGTGATGGCGTTGTTCATGGTCATCTCCTGGGGTGTGAGTAGGTCAGAAACGGCTGATCGAAAAGGGCAACAAGTCGCGTTGGGCATCGACAGACCCTGACATGGCCAGAGCCAGCAAGCGTCCCGTGCCCGCCGATCCGGTCAACCCGAGGTGGCCGTGGCCGAACGCGCACCACAGGCCCGTGTGCCCGGGAAGTGCGCCAATCACCGGAAGCGAATCGGGGAGACACGGACGGTGGCCCATCCACTCGGTGGCAGCACGAATGTCCAGGCCTGGAAGCCCTGCCTTGGCGTGAGCGGCGAGCAACTGCGCGCGAGGGCTGCTTGGCGCTCGCTGCAGGCCGCCGAACTCGACGGTGCCGGCAACCCGCAGCCCTTGCTGCATGGGCGTCATGAACACCTTGCGGTCTGCGAGAACCACGATGCGCTGAAGCTCCACGCCGCCGTGGGGAAAACGCAGGTGGTAGCCGCGTTGTGTTTCCAGCGGAACCTTCACCCCCAGCGGGCGCAGCAGTTGAGCAGACCAGGCGCCTGCAGCGACAACCACCTGCACCGCACAGTAGTCCCCGGACTGGGCGCCAACGCGCCAGCCGCTGGTATCCCGTGCCAGGCGTTGCACTCGATCGCGGATGAACCTCACGCCGCGCGTCTTCAGATGCTCTGCAATGACTGTGGCGTAGCGCTGCGGCTCTCGGACCCACAGCTGATCGGGCAGGTAGTAGCCGGTTTGATAGATCGGCCCGAGCGCAGGCTCCAGCGCTCGGATCTCTTCGCCCGTGACATGCCGGGCGTCGAGCCCATGCTGTTTTTTCAGGGCCCA
Source organism: Pseudomonas sp. UBA7500 (assembly GCF_002478435.1). Classification (NCBI taxonomy): domain Bacteria; kingdom Pseudomonadati; phylum Pseudomonadota; class Gammaproteobacteria; order Pseudomonadales; family Pseudomonadaceae; genus Pseudomonas; species Pseudomonas sp. UBA7500. Next base: position 32,410 of record NZ_DLNW01000024.1, read on the forward strand.
GCCGGCGTTGTCTTTCTCCAGGCTGGCCTGATCGGGGTAAAGGTGCAGTTGACCCGTTTCCGCGATCAGTTCACGGCAGCCAGCCTTGGCGGCGATGGCCTTGTGCTGGGTTGTCGCATCCCCCAGCAATGCATGCAGGGCCTGGGCAATCTGCGCAACCCTGGCCGGTCGCGAGGCGGCAACAAAGCGCACCATCCACGGCGCCACCGTGAGCAGGTAACTGGCGGGAAGGTACAACGGCCCCGTGGGGTCGAGCAGCATGCGCGGCGCCTGCTTCAACACGCCGGGCATGGCCAGGGGGGCCACGGCACCGGAGGCAATCGAGCCGGCGTTGCCGGACGAGCACTCCGCCCCCGGAGCACCGGGATCGATGACGGTTACCGAAACGCCCGTCGCAAGCAGATGGTAGGCGGTACACAGGCCGACTATTCCGGCGCCGATGACGATCGCTTCGGGTTTGCGAGCTTGAGTAGTGGGCATCTTGTACAGGGCTCTTGATGGATGAGTCCCCGAGAGGATGCAGAGCCTGTACCGAATCTGATATCAATGTATCGCACAGCAATACGAGCAAACTCGAGTGTGATATTTCACAACGGTATGAGCGGTTAGACTTGCTTCGTCAGGCAGCCCCCTCGGCGGGCCATTTTTCACCGTTACGCCCCAATTCAGTGCTCGGCACGCCACTGCTGCACCACGTTGGTCTGGAGAGTTTCATGGAGCCAAACGAGTCCCCCCTGTTTGTCCAGGCCCTGGCCACCGGCCTCGGCGTCCTCGATGCATTCACGGCCGAACGGCCGACGATGAACCTGAAAGAAATTTCAGAAGCTGCGGGTGTTACCAAAAGTGCGGCTCAGCGCTTCACTCATACCCTGGTCACATTGGGCCTGTTACGAAAGGACGCAGCGTCCAAGCGCTACTCGCTGTCGCCTCGCACCCTGGATACCGGCTACCGCTACCTACAGGCGCACGTGCTGCTGGAGCGAGCCAACCCTTACCTGCTGGACCTGAACCGCCAGACCGGCGAGACGGTCAACCTGGCCGAACGCGATGGGCACGAGATGGTGTACATCGGGCGATTCCCCAGCCCGCATCGCGCCGTTGTGCACATGCCCGTCGGTAGGCGACTGCCGATCTTCTGCTCGTCGGCAGGCCGCGCCTTTCTCTCGGCGCTGCCCGATGAGCAGATCAGGCACATTCTCACCGGTGTGGATCGGCCCAGATTCACACCGCACACGATTACCGACGTCGAAACGCTAACGAGCATCATCGCCAAGGTTCGGGAGACTGGCTTCGCCTACAGCATCGAGGAGTTCTACCTCAGCGACCTGGCCTTTGCCGTGCCGGTGTACAACATTCGTGGCGAGGCGGTGGCGGCGGTGAACCTGTCGGTGTCGACGGCCTACTGGAGCTTCGAGCGAGCGGTTGCGGAGCTTGTGCCGAAGCTGATCCACACTGCCAGGATGATCTCCACGACGCCGCCTACCTTCCGTGCGATGGAGCCGTTCCAGATCGGCTATGGCAAGGTGCGGGATGTTCCTTATGACAAGCCGTGAATGAAGCGCATGGTGCAGATGCCGCCAGCCAGAAAGCCAAAAG
>NZ_DLNW01000054.1:0-73126 GCF_002478435.1 Pseudomonas sp. UBA7500
GCGGGCTCGACCCGCGATGAGGCCCTAACTGGCCACCTTCGGCCGACACTGCAACACCAGCCGCGCCCCGCCCAATTCGCTGTCTCCTACCTCCAGCTCAAACCCATGCAGGTCGACGATCGCTGCAACGATCGAAAGCCCCAGCCCGAACCCGTTGTGCCGATGACCTTCCTCGCTGCGGTAGAACCGCTTGAGCACGGCCTCGCGCTCGTCCGCCGGAATCCCCGGCCCGCTGTCCTCCACCTCGATCAGCAAGCCCTGGGCGTCTTCACGGGCTCGCATCCGCACCTGACCACCGGCCGGGGTGAACTTGATGGCATTGCCCAGCAGGTTGGCCAGGGCCTCGAACAGCAGCTCGCGGTCGCCCTTGAGCGCCGGCAACTGGTCGGGCAGCACCAGGGTCAGGCGAATTTCGCCGTCCTCGGCCAGCGGCAGGTAGAAGTCATGCAGCTCTACCAGCAGGGCACGCGGGTCCAGCTCGACGAAGCCGGCACGGCGCTGGCGGTCTTCCAGTTCGCTGATGCGCAGCAACCCGCGAAAACGCGCCATCAGGGTGTCGGTTTCGCTGATGGCCTGGTCCATCTGGTCGGCCTGGATCGAGTCGTCGCCGACCTGCTGGCGGATCCGGTACAGCTGGGCCCGCAGGCGCGTCAGCGGGGTGCGCAGGTCGTGGGCAATGTTGTCGCACACGCCTTTGACCTCATGCATCAGCCGCTCGATGCGGTCGAGCATGGCGTTGACGATGGCTGCCAGCATGTCCAGTTCGTCACGGCGCGACGACAGCGGCAGACGGTGGGTGAGGTCGCCGGCCACGATCAGCTCGGCACTGGCCTGGATCGCCCTTATGCGCTTGAGCGGGCGGCGACGCAGCAGGTACCAGCCGGCGATGCCGGGAATGATGGTCAGCGACAGTCCCCACAGCAAGGCATGCAGAATGATCCGCGTGACCACGAACAGCGAACCGTTGTCGCGTACCAGCACCAGCCAGCGGCCATCGCGCACCTTGAGCGCCACGGCATCACAGCTGTCTTTTGGCATGCGCGGGTCGTCGGCGTCCAGGCAGCGGCTGAGCTCGTGGATCCTGCCATCCAGGCCCAGCTCGGGCGGGATCTGGCGGATCTGCCCGCCCAGTGGGTTGAACTGCGCGTCGAACAGCCCGTAGGCATCGAAGCTGCGTTCGTCGAAGGCCTGGCTGGCGATCAGGGCGTCGTCGAGCTGCTTGCCGCTCATGTGTGCGAACAGGTGCTGGCGCTGCAACAGGGAATGGCGGGTGAGCTTGTTCAGGTAACCGGACACCTCGAAGTACAGCACCCCCATGAGGATGCTGCTCCAGGCCACGAACAGAAAGCTGTACAGCGCCAGCAGGCGGCTGGTGGACGAACTCCAGCCCTTAGACGGGTTCGGCAATGGCATAGCCGGAGCCCCGCACGGTGCGAATCAGCGGGGTTTGCCCAGCGGCGTCGATCTTTTTGCGCAGACGCCCGATGTGTACGTCGATCAGGTTGGTGCCGGGGTCGAAGTGGTACCCCCAGACTTCCTCGAAGATCATCATGCGGGTGATGACCTGGCCGGCGTGGCGCATCAGGAATTCCAGCAGCTTGTACTCGGTGGGCAGCAGGTTGAGGGTCTGCTCGCCGCGCCGGGCCTCGTGGCTTATCAGGTCCAGCTCCAGGTCGGCGACCTGCAGGCGGGTCTGGGCCATCGGCACGCTGTTGCGGCGCAGCAGCACTTCCACGCGCGCCGCCATCTCGTCGGAGGCAAACGGCTTGGTCAGGTAGTCGTCACCACCGGCGCGCAGGCCGCGCACGCGTTCGTCGACATCGGAGAGGGCGCTGATCATCAGGATCGGCGTGGCGATCTTGAGGTTGCGCAGGGTGGTGACGATGGTCAGGCCGTCGACTTCGGGCAGCATGCGGTCGAGGGTGATCAGGTCGTAGCCGCCGGCGATTGCCTTGGCCAGGCCTTCACGACCGTTGTCGGCCCAGTCGACCTCAAGGCCGTGGCTGGAGAGTTCGGCGACGATTTCCTGGCCGGTGACGGCATCGTCTTCGATAGTCAGTACGCGGGGCATGCTCTTACCTGGGCGGCGTGTGGAGACTCGATTGTGCCAAAGAATAGGCGGTGCCCGGGTTAAAGAAAAATTCATCTTGAAAAAGGGCTGCTGCGCAGCCAGTCACGGGTCGAGCCCGCTCCCACAGGGTTGCGATGAACCTGTGGGAGCGGGCTTGACCCGCGATGCATTCAGGCGACCTTGACGATCCAGCCCGCCGGCGCTTCGACGTCACCGCTCTGGATACCGGTCAGCTCGGCGTAGAGCTTCTGGGTCACCGGACCGACTTCGGTCTCGCTGTGGAACACGTGCAGCTTGCCGTTGTACTGGATGCCACCGATCGGGGTGATCACCGCAGCGGTGCCGCAGGCACCGGCTTCGATGAAGCGGTCCAGCTGGTTGATCAGCACGTCGCCCTCGATCACCTTCAGGCCCAGGCGCGATTCGGCCAGTTGCATCAGCGACAGGCGGGTGATGCCCGGCAGCACCGAGGCGGATTTCGGGGTCACGAACTCGTTGTTGGCGGTGATGCCGAAGAAGTTGGCCGAACCCACTTCCTCGATCTTGCTGTGGGTCAGCGGGTCGAGGTAGATGCAGTCGGCAAAGCCGGCCTTCTTGGCCTCATAGCCTGGTTGCAGGCTGGCTGCGTAGTTGCCACCGACCTTGGCGGCGCCGGTGCCCTGGGGCGCGGCACGGTCGAAATCGGAGATCAGGAACTTGTGCGGGGTCATGCCGCCCTTGAAGTACGAGCCAACCGGGATGGCGAAGATCGAGAAGATGAACTCCGGCGCGGTGCGTACGCCGATGTTGTCACCCACGCCGATCACGAACGGACGCAGGTACAGGGCACCCTTGCCGTGCGGCGGTACGAAGCGTTCGTTGGCCTGGACCACCTGCTTGCAGGCCTCGATGAACTGTTCGGTCGGCACCCGCGGCATCAGCAGGCGATCGCAGCTGCGCTGCATGCGCAGGGCGTTCTGGTCGGGGCGGAACAGGTTGATCGAGCCATCCTTGCAGCGGTAGGCCTTCATGCCTTCGAAGCATTGCTGGCCGTAGTGCAGCGCGGTGGAGCCTTCGCTGATGTGCAGTACGTTGTCTTCGGTCAGGGTGCCCTTGTCCCACTCGCCATCACGGAAGTAGGAAAGGTAGCGCTTGTCGGTCTTGATGTAGTCAAAGCCCAGCTTGTCCCAGTTAATGCTCTCGTTACTCATGGCACCCTCGATCGGTTGGCAAATGCCTGTATGGTCAGGCCACGCATATTGCGCAAGCAGCCACGATAATACATCCCGTGCAGATCGGAAACGGGCAGATGCCGATTGCGCCGGTGCCCGGCCGCCAGCGCTTCAGGTCCGGCGTGACCGAGCGTGAGTCGTCGCGCCGCCATGGGCTTGACCGACGCAGGGCTCGTGGAGCATTGTGCGTGACATGAATATCGACCTGTTGACCTCGACCCGCACCACCACGACCGCCATCGGCGGGCGATGGGTGGCTGTGTAAAGCGAACGCAGCAGGTCACCCAAGGCCCCGCCAGCAATGGACGGGGCCTTTTGGTTGGCGCGTCCGGCTGGCATCTTAAGGAGAGACACCATGCCCGTACGGCGCGCGTTACTGATTCTGGATATGCAGGTCGGCCTGTTCCATGGACCCGAACAGCCCTGGCAGGGCGAGCGGATACTGGCCAACATCAACCGCCTGATCGGCACCGCACGGGCGGCCCGGGCGCCGATATTCGTCGCGCGCCACACCGGCCCGCAGGGTTCGCCGATCGAGGCCGGCAGCACACCCTGGCAACTGCTCCCGGCGCTGGAGGTAGACGAGCAATACGACCGCGTGTTCGACAAGTTCCGGCCCAGTGCCTTCTGGAACACGCCGCTGCGTGAGTGGCTGCAGCAGGCGGGCGTTGAAGAGCTGGTGGTGGTCGGCATGAAAACCCAGTACTGCGTCGATACCAATTGCCGCGTTGCTGCCGAGCTGGGCGTGCGCCCGGTACTGGTCAGCGACGCGCACACCTGCATGGATACCCCCGGCCTAGGCGCCGAGGCCATCGTCGCCCATCACAACCTCACCCTGGGCAGTGGCTTCGCCACCTTGTGCGTCACCGAAGCCGTGCAGTTCTGATTGCGGCATGCACAGCTGCCCCTGCAACTGCAGGTGTTGCAGGAACACCAGGTCATGGGACGCCACCAGCAGGGTCCCCTGATACTGGCAGAGCATCTGTTCCAGGGCCTGCAACGATGGCAGGTCGAGGTGGTTGCTGGGTTCGTCGAGCAACAGCAATTGCGCTGGCTGGTCGCTGTAGAGTACCGCGGCCAGCGCTGCCTTGAGCCGTTCGCCGCCACTGAGCAGGCCGCTGGGCAGGGTGATGCGGTCTGCATCCAGGCCCAGTTGCGCCAATCGGGTGCGCACGCTGCTCTGGTCGAGTTCACGGCACGCCTCGCGCACATGCTCCAGCACGCATACGCTCGGGTCGAGCAGGCTGCACTGCTGGTCCAGGTACGCCACGCTGGCGCGGGTCTCGCATTCACCCTTTCTAGGCGGCAGTTGCCCGGCCAGCACCTTGAGCAACGTGGATTTGCCGCTGCCGTTGGCGCCGGTGAGGGCAAGGCGCTGGCCGACGTACAGCACCAGGTCGAGCGCGTGCGGATGCTCGATGTGGGGTAGCTCAAGGTCACGCAGCCAGGCGATCTGGCTGCCTGGCGGCAACTGACGTGCCGGCGCGTGCAGTACCACCGGCTGCTGTGGGTCCAGGCGTTGAGCGGCTTCACGCACCTGGGCGTCCATGGCCTGGCGCGTGGCCAGGTGGTTGCGCTGCTGCCTGCCTGCGGTGGCCTCGCTGCGTTGCTGTTGACGGTCGAGCAGGATCTTCGCCTGGTTGCTGTGCCTGGCCTCGTGGCCGGCCCTGGCCTGGTGGCGTTCGAGGCGCTCGTGTTGACGCTGCAGGTCGCGGGCCTGGCGCTGGCGTTCGAGCTTCAGACGCTCGAGATTGCGCTCGGCCAGTTCGGTGTCGCGGGCCTTGCAAGCGGTGAATGCGCTGTAGTCGCCCCCGTAGCTGTGCAGGCCCGAGGGCGACAGCTCGACGATGCGCTGCATGCTGGCGAGCAGCATGCGGTCGTGGCTGATGACCAGCAGCCCCTTGTTCCAGCGTTCGAGCATGATCATCAGCGCGGCGCGGCTGGGGGCGTCCAGGTGGTTGGTGGGCTCGTCGAGAATCAGGTAGTCGGCGTCGCCGAGAAACGCACCCAGCAGTGCCACGCGCATGGCCTGGCCGCCGCTCAGCGTTTCGGCGGGGCGATCCCAGCGCAGCATGCCGAGCTGCTCGCGGGCCAGGTGGCTGTGCAGTTGCTCGCGTATGTTCCAGCGTTCGCCGACGGTCTCGAAGTCGCTCGCGGCGGTACTGCCAGCCTCGATGCGTTGGAGCGCTTCTATCACCTGGCGTACCTGGGCCAGGTCGGCGACCGTGGTGCGGGAGGTGATCGGCTGTTGAGCGAGGTAGTGCACGCGCCCCTGGCGCAGGCAGCGGCCATCGCTGGGCTCGAGCTGACCGGCCATCAGGCGTGCGAGTATGGATTTGCCCACGCCGTTGCGCCCCACCAGGCCGGTGCGGCGCTGGTCGAAACGTTCGGTGAGGTTGGAAAACAGCAGCCTGCCGTCTGGCAGTGCATAGGTGACGCTGTCCAGCGTCAGGGATGACGTGTTCGTCATGCGAACCTCCAAGGATGCCTGGTGCTTCCCCCGGTGACGGGGCTGAAGACGGGCCGTCTGAAACGACGGTGGCATCAATGGCGCATTGGACGAATACCTCGGGATGCGGGAAAAGGCCTGTAGTCTAAGGGGATAGCGGCAGTCGGTAAAGGCCCTCCAGTGCCATTACCGGTCGAGTTTTTCATAGCCTATCGCGCCCGAGACGGGTTGTGCCCGGCTGATATCGAAGGCGTGTTCGAGTAGCGGCCTGGCTTGCTCCCATTGCGCGGCGCCCGTACCGTCGCGCCCTGTTACCGAGAGTGCGATCAGCTGTGCACTGAGGTGCTTCAGATCAAGTGGCTGGGCGTCATTGGCCGTTTCCGGCAGCCTGTCTGCCACCTTGTGGCGGCTCGAGTCCTGTTTGGCATAGTTGCCGAACTGTTCGACGCCCTGCACCCCTGCCAGCCGAGAGACGTGCTCATCATGCAGTGGGAAGCGCCGTACATGGCTGTCGGAGAAGGAGTCCTGCAGCATGTGCAGCAACGAGCCCAACGCCAGGTTCTGGATGGTGCTGGCAGCATGCTCATTGTGCGAATCGTCACAGCGCGACTCTGTCCAGCCGTGTCCTCGCAGCATTGCCTTGAGTGCGGGCATACGCGTGCAGTTCCTGCTGAAAAGGTCTTCGGGCTGCCATAGCAGCCGTCGGGTGTTGCTGTGGGTGAGCGACTGGCTGAACTGCTCGCCACCTTCGGGGCTCATCAGTTGCGGCACGCTGCGAAAGTAGCGGTTCTTGGGGATTTCTCCGGTGGAAACACGGAATGTGAATTCGGCCCACATCATGATTCTGGCGCGTGTTTGTGTCGTGGTTTCCAGAGCGCTTGAGGCCATGGCGTGAAGGTACTGCATGTCGCCGCAGTGGGTGCGATACATGAGGTCCCAGGTGGGATTGATCTGTGTTGAACGCTTGCACGAGTCTTTGAACGAAAGGTAGAAATCCACTGGAACACCCGTCTTCATGAAACCCAGCGGATCATCGTTCCAGCGTGCGCCCGCGATGAGGCTTTCGATGAAGTTCTGATCCGCTTTAAGGGCATCGGGAATCGCTGCCTGCCTGATCGATGCCAGGGTCAGGTTTTCGTGTACCGCCTCGCTGAAGACACGAGTGTAGGCACCATTGTTCACCTTGCCGTAGGGTGACAGTTGGAAAGCGCTGGCCGATGCACTGACCAGGCACAGTGTTGCGGCGGACAGGATACGGTAGGCTCGCACGCTCGAACTCCCTTTCAGTGTGCCGGCAGGCTTTTGAGCAGCGTAGACGAGTTGCGTTTAGTGCGCGCGGGCTGAACGGCCCCTTTGGTCTATCCGGCAACGAGTACTTTGAAAGGGCGGTGCAGGTCAACGCTGTTGCACCAGGAAGGCTTCACCGCGGCTTGCCATACGCCTGGGTGATGCGGTCGATCACGATCGCCAGCGCAACGATGGCCAGCCCGGCCTCGACCCCCTTGCCCACGTTCAGTGTCTGGATGCCGGCCAGCACGTCCTCACCCAGGCCGCGCGCGCCGATCATCGAGGCCACCACCACCATCGACAGCGCCATCATCACCGACTGGTTCAGGCCGGCCAGGATGCTCGGCAGCGCCAACGGCAACGCCACCCGGCGCAAGCGCTGCCAGCGGTTGGCGCCCAGCCCCTGGGCGGCCTGGGTCAGTGACGGGTCCACCTGCGACAGGCCCAGTTCGGTGAGGCGTACCAGCGGCGGCAGGGCATACACCAGGGTGGCGAAGATCGCCGGCACCTTGCCCAGCCCGAACAGCATCAGCACCGGGATCAGGTACACGAAACTGGGCAGGGTCTGCATCACGTCCAGCACCGGCATCAGCAACCGGCGCGCCAGTGGCCGGCTGGCCAGCAAAATGCCGAACGGAATGCCGATCAGGAGGCACAGGCCGGTACTCACCAGCACCAGTGCGCAGGTCTGCAGCAGCTTGTCCCACAGGCCGACCACCCCGATCAGAAACAGCAGGCCGCTCAGCAGCAGCGCCCGCCGTACACTGCGCGTGGCATGCCAGGTCAGCAGTGCCACCAGCGCCAGCAGCAACCACCACGGCGTGGCGCGCAGCAGGTTTTCCAACCCTACCAGCAGTTGCAGCAGGCCGTCCGAGACCGCCCGAAGCTGGTCGCCGTAGGCCAGCACCAGCCAGTCGACGAAGCGATTGACGCTGTCTGCGAACGAAACGTGCAGCGCCTCGGGAAAGCCCGTACTCACAGGGCCGACTCGACCCTGGTCGCCACCTCGGCGGGCAGCCAGGCCTTCCAGATGCTCGGGTTCGCCTTGAGAAAGGCCTGCGCTGCAGCGTCCGGCGCCTGGCGCTGCTCGCTCATCGTTGCCAGGGCGCTGTTGAGGGTGGCGATCGGCAGATCGACCTTGGCGAAGAATGCCACCAGCTCCGGGTACTGCTGGCGAAACGGCGCCGATACGCCGATCGACAGCCTGGCCGGCAGCGAGCGGGTGCCTTTGGGCTCGGTGTTGCCCGGGTCGGTGAGGGTGGCCCAGGCCTGGGCGTCGAATGGCGGCTCTTCAAGGCGCACCAGCTCGTAGCGGCCCATCAGCGGGGTGGGCGACCAGTAGTAGAACAGCACCGGCTTGCCACGGCGGATGGCGGAGGTGATTTCGGCGTCCAGCGCCGCGCCCGAGCCGCTGCGAAAGTTCACGTACTGCCCGTCCAGCCCGTAGGCCTTGAGCTTCTGGCTGTTGACGGTCTCGGAGGTCCAGCCGCTGGGGCTGTTGAGAAAGCGGCCCTTGTCGGGTGACTCGGGGTCCTTGAACAGTGGGGCATGGCGCTTGAGGTCCTGGACGGAACGCAAGTCCGGGGCCAGTGCCTTGAGGCCGCGCTGTTCATCGCCCTTGATCACGTAGGCGGGCACGTACCAGCCTTCGTCGGCGCCCTTGACCGTGTCCCCGATGCTGAACACCTGGCCGGCCTGCTCGGCCCTGGTCCAGGCCGGGCTGCGGCCAGCCCACTCCTCGGCGATCACCTGGATGTCGTTGCGCGCCAGCGCCACCTCCATGCTCACGGTGCTGCCGGGCAGGGTGTCGGTGGGGTAGCCGTAGCCTTTCTCGACGATAAAGCGCAGCAGTTGCGTGGTCAGGCTGCCGCTTTCCCAGGTGATGTCGCCAAAGTGGATGGGGGCCGCAGCGGGCGCCGCCAGGCTCTGGGAGGCTAGGCCCAGTGCCAGCAGGGCGCCGCCGATCAATTGTGTCAGTCGCTTCATGTCGTCTCACTTGCCGCGCCGCTTCAAGGTCAGGCAAGTGTAGTAGACCCGCGCCAGGGGTTTAGCGCAGTACTGCCAACTTGATGCTGAAGCCCACCAGGCACATGCCGGCCAGGCGTTCGAGCAGGTTCGAGACCTTGGGGTTGGCGCGCAGGCGGGCGGCCAGGTTGTGGGTCAGCAGCACGGCCACCAGGCCATACAGGAAGGTCAGCACGGCAATGGTCACCGCCATGAAGCCGAACGTCACGAAGCCCTGATGCCGGACCGGGTCGACGAACAGCGGAAAGAACGCCATGTAGAACATGATCGCCTTGGGGTTGAGCAGGGTGATCATCATGGTCTGGCGCAGGTAGTGCTTGGACTTCATCGGCCGTACCGGCGTGCTGCCGGGTTTGGCCAGGGCCATGCGCAGGCCCAGGTAGGCCAGGTACGCTGCACCCAGCCATTGCACGGTATGGAACGCTGCCGGGTAGGTGGTGAGCAGCGCTGCCACACCGGCCACGGCCAGCCACAACAGCACCTGGTCACCCAGGATGACGCCGAAGGTGGCGCCCAGGCCGCCTTTGATGCCGCCCTTGCCGGTGGCAGTGATCAGCGCGAAATTGCCCGGCCCCGGGATCGCCAGCAGCACCAGGAAGGCAATCACGAAGGCACCGTAGTCCGTTACGCCAAGCATGGGGAAACTCCGTGTTACCTATCAGGATTCGAGTGCATACGATACGCCTGCGCTGCGCCGGTGCGAACCCCGTGTTGTGCATCTGGCCCGAACAATCGCACAGCGATGTGCGCCTGCTGCCAGCCCGGCAGGTCACGCCCGGGCCCGTGCAACTTCCGGTTTCTCACGTACACGCTGGGCTTTGCCCGGCTGATCCGGCCGGGCTGCGCTGTTCTACTGGGGGCTCTTTGTACCTCTGGAGCAGGCGATGCAACTTTGTTACGCAGCCAACATGCACGGCATCTTCAACCGTGCTTTCCCTACCGAGTCGCAGCCTGTGGCTGGCGGTTGCCGGGTAGTCGTACACCGGGGCGTGCTCTATTGCGCCTACAACGCCGACGGCAACGTGGCCGAATTCGTCGCGAAAGTGAGTGGCATCGACGTATGGACGACGCCGGCGGTGCTGCCACTGATGGTGACCCCGAGCAGGTCACTGGCGCTTTTTGTGTTCAAGGACAAGGTCCATGCGTTTCGAAGCGATGACCAGGGTGAATACACCCTGGCCTCCTACAACGACACGCTCATGGGGTTCGAGCCCATGACGTTGAGTCAGCCCATGCACGGCTCGCCGTCGCTGGTGGAGTTTCAAGGGCGGTTGCACGCCTTCTATCGGCACGGCCACACGAGGCAGATCGAGTGCCTGAGCAGTGAAGACCTGGAAAACTGGGGCAATGGCCCGGTGCTCAGGGCCAGGGGGGTAGCGGTGACCACCCCCGACGACCCGATCGCCATTGTCTACCAGGGCCTGATCCACCTGTTCTACAAGGATGGCGATGGTCGGACCCTGTTGGTGAAGTACGACGGCAAGCAGGCCTGGACCGAGCCACGGGTGTTCATCGAGCAGGCCTACCCGTTCATGCCGGGTGTGACGGTTCACGCGGGGCTGCTCAAACTCGCCTTCACCCGCAGCATTGCCAATGCCAACGGTCGCGCGCTCTATCAATACGCCTATGACGGCAATGCCCTCAGCCCGGCAACGGTCAGCAGCAACCTGGCCGCTACCGAGCGGGTGGGGCTGGGCGTGCTCGATGGCGAGCTGTTTGCGCTGTTCCAGAAGGCTTGACCCGGTGGAGGTGTTCCCATGCCCGTTGACCGTGTCATTGGCCTGTACATCGACAACAACCTGGTGCCCGACATGCCGGCCGTTGCGTTCGAAGAGCAGGTCGACGTGGTGTTCATGGACGCGGTGGCGCTGCTCGCCGCCGCCAGGCCCCGGGACTGCGTGCATACCCTGGTCTACCTGAACTACATCGTTTCGGCACGCCTGATACGCAGCAGCAACCATGAGGCACAGGCCGGCTATGGGGCATGCATGACCACCCTGTTGCGCCGCTGGTACAGCGACACCACGGTGCTGCAGCATCTTCAGGCCTCGCCAGGGCTGTATCGTCATGGCGTGATGATCGGACTCTACCGTGTGCACCATGCCCTGGTCATGAATGGCCTAAGGAGCGTACAGGGGCCACACCTGCTGGATCCTGGCGACCCCTTGCGCATGCTCCAGCATGGGGTCATGGCCATCTTCGGCCCGTGGCATGCGCACATTCGCCTGCATGGGCGCATTCGTGATTACTACCACAGCCGATTGAACACTGCAGGGCCCTCGGCACAGATCGAAATAGGTCGCAGCGCGCGCACTGAGGTGCCGATACGGGTGGCCACCTGGAACCTGCAGGGCGCATCGGTCAGCACCGAGAGCAAATGGTTGACCGGGGTCTTGCCGCTGCTGCGCAGCAACGATGTGGTGGTTCTGCAGGAGGTCGGCGTTGCCCCGCATTCTGCGGTGTTCAGCCGCACCGAACGGGTGGCCGACCAGTTCGGCAGTCACCACGACATCCATGTCTACAGCTGGCAGGCCGGCACCCGCAGCCGGCCCGAGCGCTACCTGATCTACTTCCTCGATGTGCAGCGGCTGCGGGTGAACCTGGCGATCGTGATGCCTGACCCCGGCGAGTTCAGGGTCAGCCAACTGGCCATCATCTCGGACGGGCAATTGCCGGTGGCAGGCCCGCCCCTTTACCGCCCGGCCATGGGGGTGCGTGTGAGGCGACGAGCGCTGGCGGGCAACACGCCGGAGCTGGCGATCTTCAACCTGCATGCCATTTCCGGCGGGGGCGTCAACGCCGCGCGCATGTTGAGGGAGATCAGTTGGCACACCGATACGCCGTTCGCGCTGCTGGGGGATTTCAACCGCGATCCGCGACCGACCACTCCCTCGGTGCCGACGCGTGGCAACTGGGTGTCGCCCGAAGACATCGCCCGTATCGAGCTGGCGGGCGGCAGTACCCACCCCAGCGTGGCGCCGAGCAACATGCTGGACTATGCGGTGACCAATGGCACCTCGCAGGTGCCGGCGCCGGGGAACGTCTCTGCGCCGGGGGCATCGGACCACCGCTCGGTGCATTACAACCTGACCTTCAACTGCTAGCGCCGGCAGGTGCCGCGGGATTTTCCCAGCGTCGCTAATTTATCCGCACGCCGCTTCGTCTCCTCCAGTAGCGCCCGTACGCCTCCCGCGCCACGAGCCTCATTCAACCAAGGAGACAGGCAATGACTTCCGTATTCGATCGCGACGATATCGTGTTCCAGGTTGTGGTCAACCACGAGGAACAGTACTCCATCTGGCCGGACTACAAGGCTATCCCCAACGGCTGGCGCACCGTCGGCAAGAGCGGTTTGAAGGCTGAGTGCCTGGCGTACATCGATGAGGTATGGACCGACATGCGCCCGCTGAGCCTGCGCCAGAAGATGGCCGAAACCGCTGCGGCGCAGTGAGGGGCGGCACGTGTCGTCACTGACCCTGTTGTGCCTGCCGTACTCGGGTGCCAGCGCCATGGTCTTCAGCCGCTGGCGGCGCAAGGTGCCCGCCTGGTTGAACGTGCGCCCGGTGGAGCTGCCAGGGCGGGGTGCACGCCTTGGCGAGCCGTTGTACACCGACATGCAGGCCCTGGCCCGGCAACTGGCCGCCGAACAGAGCCTTGTCGCCCACCAGCCCTACGCGGTGCTGGGGCACAGCCTGGGGGCGCTGCTGGCGTTCGAGCTGGTGCACGAGCTGCAGGCGCTGGGCTGCCCGCCACCGGTGGCGTTGTTTGCCAGCGGTACGGCGGCGCCGACCCGTCGTGAAGGCTACGACGACGAAAGCTGGCGCGAACCCAAGAGCGACCCGCAACTGATCGAAGAGTTGCGCACCCTGGGCGGTACTTCGGAGGAAGTGCTGGGCAATGAGGAACTGATGAGCCTGACCCTGCCGGTGTTGCGCGCAGACTTTCTGTTGTGCGGACGCTACGCCTATCGGCAGCGCCCGGCACTGCGTTGCCCGCTGCATGTGCTCGGGGGCGAGGAGGATCGCGCGACCCAGGAACAGTTGCTGGCCTGGCGTCAGGAGAGCCAGGGTGATTTCTCGCTGGCGCTCTTCCCCGGCGGGCACTTCTTCATCCATGAGCATGAAGAGCAGGTGCTGGGCGTGCTCAGCCAGGCCCTGGAGCCGCACCGCCTGACCGCATGAGCCTCGCGTGGTAGCATCCGACCGGGCCCGGGCAGCCATCGCGCTGCCCGGGTTTCTGTCCGCAAGCCGCCTGGCGGTGACACCCATCGCCCCGGCGCCCGCCATGGAGCGCACGCAATGCTGATCGACCCTACCCAGGCCACGCTGCTGGTCATCGACGTTCAGGAAAAACTCATCGGCGCGGTCAGCGACCCTGCCGGCACGCTGGCCCGCACCCGCTGGTTGCTGGCGGCGACGGCCGAACTGGGGTTGCCCACGGTGATTTCCGAACAATATCCCAAGGGCCTCGGGCACACCGTCGGTGCGCTGCTCGAGGCGGCGCCCGCTGCCGAGGTGGTGGAAAAGGTGCACTTTTCCTGCGTGGCTGCCGACTGCCTGCCCGCCAGCCTGCTGGCCCGCCACCAGGTGATTGTGTGCGGCATGGAAACCCACGTGTGCGTGCTGCAGACAGTGCTCGGCCTGCTGGCGCTGGGCAGGCAGGTGTTCGTGGTGGAGGACGCCTGCGACAGCCGCAGCCTGCTCAGCAAGAGCGCCGGCCTGCAGCGCATGCGTGATGCCGGCGCGCAGATCGTGACTCGCGAGATGGTGCTGTTCGAGCTGCTGGGCAGCGCCGGCCACGAGAAATTTCGCCACATCAGCAAGACCTTCCTGGTCGGCGAGCAACCTTGAGGGTGGGCGGATCATGTTGTTCGTGGTGATGCTGGGGGGCAAACACCCCCGGGCCCGCATCGAAGTGCACGATGTGGTGTTCGTGGTGGCCCCGACCCTCGAAGCGGCCTACCCGCAATTGCGCGAGCAATGGTTCGGCAGCGCCAGGGGCGTGCACATCGATTCCTGGCTGGAGGTCGACGGGGTCGACGGCTACAAGCTGCACTGGTCGGACATGCAGCCGGCTGCCGGCGAGCCACGCCTGTATTTCATCAACCTGGGCGGCTACGAGCCCGGTGCGTTCGGCGAGGCGCACCAGTACCTGTTGGTGGTGGCCACCAGCAAGGCCCAGGCCAAGGCCATCGGCAAGCAACGCATGGCACGTCACTGGAGCCAGGCGCACACCGATGCAGTGATGGACGTGGATGACTGCATCGCCATCGACCAGCTCGGTGGCCGATACGTGCGCCTGATTGCAGGCGAGCATGCCCCGCTGGTGCAGCGCAGCGACTACATCGTGCTGGGCTGATGGGCGAGCTTGATGGCTATTTGCCGTTAGCCTGGATTACAGTACGCGCTTCATTTTCTGCCCTTACAGGATGTTCCGATGCGTTCACGTGCACTGTCTGGCTTCTGCTGCGCACTCACCCTCAGCGCTCTGCCGAATCTGGCCCTGGCCCAGGCCACGGTGGCCCAGGTGTTCAATGGCGAGATGCTGGGCACCAACCTGCGTTTCTTCGAGTCGGTAGCCGGTGTTGCGCGTACCTCGTTCGGCGACACCCATACTTACAAGGTGCAAGGCTGCGAAATCACCGCCACGGCCGGCGGCGGCACGGTCAGCGAGCTGCGCATGGAGCTCTCGCCCACCTGCAAGGCAGACCTGAGCACGTTCATCGGCGACTTTGCGCCGCCGGCCGCGCAGCCCCTGACGTTCGGTGCAATGGCCAGGTCTTCGGGAGGCGGGCTGGAGTTCTACGCCAGTTGCCTGAGCATGTGCGGCAATGCCGCCGACCCGTCGGTGTACGCGCTCTGGCAAGGACCGCGGGCAGTGGGGTTTACCGAAGTGCTGCTGGAGGTGGTGCTGGTGGATGATGAGGCCAGCGCGGCGGCCGGTCACTGGAGCGAGGCCATGCAGAAGGCCAAGGGTGACGACTTTGTGGTGGACACCCGCTTCAACTGCGAGCGCACCTTCGATGAAGTGGCGCAGGCCAGCTTCGACAAGGTCAAGGTCAATGCGGTCACCATCGGCACCGAGTTGACCAAGCCGGGCTGCTGACGGTTTGCACGGGCCGGCCCCGGCTGTGTACTGTGGGGCCCTCGACCGATAGCCGGGGGCTGTATGCCTTTACGCGGATGGATGGTGCTGGCCACGCTGGCGCTGCTGTTGCAGGGGTGCGCCGGCCAGCGTGGAGCGCAACAGGCCACGCCGGCCCAGGTGCGCGCCACGGTGGTTGCACTGATGCCAGCCGCCACTGGCGACCGTGAAGGGTGGGCGGCGGACATTCAGACGGCGTTTGCCGCACAGAAGCTCGACCCCAGCCGCAGCAACCTGTGCGCGGTGCTGGCGGTGACCGAGCAGGAGTCGACCTACCAGGCCGACCCGCAGGTGCCCGGCCTGGGGCGCATTGCCCGCGTCGAGATCGACCGGCGTGCGGCGCGTCTGCATGTACCGCAGCGGCTGGTGGAGGCCGCGCTGCAAACCCACTCGCCCGATGGCAGAACCTACAGCCAGCGACTGGCGGCGGTGCGCAGCGAGAAGCAGCTGAGTGCACTGTTCGACGACCTGATCGGTTCGCTGCCGCTTGGGCGTACCTTGCTCGGCGACCTGAACCCGGTGCGCACCGGGGGGCCGATGCAGGTCAGCATCGCGTTCGCCGAACGCCACGCCCAGGACTACCCCTATGCCTACAGCGGCACCCTGCGCCAGGAAGTGTTCACTCGGCGCGGCGGGCTGTATTTCGGCATCGCCCATCTGCTGGGTTACCCAGCCAGCTACGAGCAGCCGCTGTATCGGTTTGCCGACTTCAATGCAGGCTGGTACGCAAGCCGCAACGCGGCGTTCCAGCATGCGGTCAGCCAGGCGTCGGGCGTGGAACTGGCGCTGGATGGCGACCTGATCGCGCCAGGGGCGATTTTTCCGGGTGCCACTGAACAGGCGGTACGGCGCCTGGGTGACAGGCTCGGCCTGCGCAACCCGACCATTCGCAGTCAGCTGGAGGAGGGGGACAGCCTGGCATTCGAGCGCACGCGGCTGTATCAGCGGGTGTATGCACTGGCCGAGGCGGCTGCGGGCAAGCCGTTGCCGCGGGCGCAGTTGCCAGGCATCGAACTCAAGAGCCCCAAGATCACCCGAAAGCTGACCACGGCATGGTTTGCCAAACGGGTGGATGAGCGCTATCGGCGCTGCATGCAGCGCTGATAGCACGGGGCAGGCTCAGGCGCTGGCCAGGGTCGCGCTGGCGCGGGCGTTGCTGGCGCGCTGGCCCAGGCTCTGGTACAGCGACTGGCCGATCTCGGCTGCGCGCACCGGCAGTACCGACAGCAGGGTATCGCTCAGGCCGTGTGACGCTTCGCAGAAGCCCTGCAGGTAGACCGCCGCGTTGAGCTCAGGGCTGGCCAGCACGCGATAGTCGCGGTCCACTTCGAAGTCCTTGAGGTGCTGTTGCAGCGGCGCCAGCAGCTCGCGATGGGAGCGGCGCTCATAGCCGGTGGCAAGAATCACCGCGTCGTACACGTGGGTCTGCTGGATGCCGGTGGCCAGGTCGCGCAGGGTCAGCTCGATACCCTTGTCGGTGCTGACGGCGGCCTCGATGTTGCGTCGGCACAGAACGGCGTGACGGTACTGATGGGCGACTTTCTGACGGTAGAGCATGCCGTAGATGCGTTCGATCAGGTCGATGTCCACTACCGAGTAGTTGGTGTTGTGGTATTCGGAGATCAGCTTGGCACGCTCGGCCTGGGGCTGGTTGAACACCAGGTCGGTGTAGTCGGGGGTGAAGACCTCGTTGACGAACGGGCTGTCATCGGCCGGCTTGAGTGCCGAGCCGCGCAGGATCATGTCGGCCTTGACCGATGGGTAGCTGTCGTTCAGGTCGATCAGGGCCTCGGCGGCGCTTTGCCCCGAGCCGATGATCGCGATGCGCATGGGCTTGCCCTGGGTGCACGGCAGTTGTTCCAGGCTGTTCAGGTACTGGGAGTGGTGGAACACGCGCGGATCGTCCTTGAAGGGCGCGAATACCGGCGGGATCTTCGGCGTGCCGCCGCTGCCCACCACCACCGAGCGTGCCCGGCGCAGGCGTTCATGGCCCTGGGCGCTGCGGGAGATCACGCGCAGGTGGTCGATACGCCCGTCCAGCAGTTCAGGTTCCACGCGCAGGATCTCCTCGCCATACACCGCCTGGGTGGCGAAGTGCTCGGCGGCCCAGCGCAGGTAGTCGTTGTACTCCAGGCGGCAGGGGTAGAAGGTGCCCAGGTTGATGAAGTCGGCCAGGCGCTTCTTCTGGTGCAGGTAGTTGACGAAGCTGTAGGGGCTGGTGGGGTTGCGCAGGGACACCAGGTCCTTGAGGAAGGAAATCTGCAGTTCGCTCTGGGTGGCCAGGGTGTTGCCGTGCCAGCGGTAGTCGCTCTGCTTGTCGATGAACAGCGCATCGAGGGCATGGCCGTTGGTCTGGGCGAGTTCTTCCAGGGCGATGGCCAGGGCCAGGTTGGAGGGGCCGAAGCCGACGCCGATCAGGTCGTGGATTGTTTCGGATGATGCAGTCTGGCTCATGGGTGCGATTCCTTGGAGGGTCGAGTGGGGGGCGTGTGTGGCGCGCGCCCCGAATCCTGCGCAAATACACCGATAGAACGAGCTGTCAGAGCCAGAATTTACTCGACCTCTTCGGCATGCACAGGCGGTCGGCCAGTTGAAGTTCTCGCACATTGAAGCGCAGCAGGGGAGTGGGGCTTAGCAGTGAAGCCCGAAGGCTGCCGCGCAAGGCGCGGCAGCCTCGGCGGGTCAGTCGACCGCAGGGCGGTTCTGGCTGCGTTCGGCCTTGTAGCGGATCGCGACGGCCGGGGCGGGTTTGGCGTCGCCGGTTTCCAGCCATTGGCGCATGCGGCTGGCATCGGCGAAATGGGTGTACTTGCCGAAGGCGTCGAGTATCACCATGGCCACCGGGCGATTGTCCATCCGCGTCAGCAGCACCAGGCAATGGCCGGCCTCGTTGGTGAAGCCGGTCTTGGTCAGCTTGATGTCCCAGTTGCTCTTGTTGACCAGGTGGTCGGTGTTGCGAAAGCCCAGGGTGTAGTTGGGTTTCTTGAAGGCAACGGTCTTTTCGCGGGTGGTGCTCAGCTCGCTCAGCAGCGGGTAGCTGCGCGCGGCCAGCAGCAGCTTGCTCAGGTCGCGAGCGGTGGACACGTTGCTGGTCGACAGGCCGGTGGGTTCCACATAGCGGGTATGACTCATGCCCAGGGCCTTGGCCTTGGCGTTCATGGCCTTGATGAAGGCGGCGTAGCCACCGGGGTAGTGGTGCGCAAGGGTCGCGGCGGCCCGGTTTTCCGAGGACATCAGGGTAATCAGCAGG
Organism: Pseudomonas sp. UBA7500; assembly: GCF_002478435.1. Lineage (NCBI taxonomy): Bacteria > Pseudomonadati > Pseudomonadota > Gammaproteobacteria > Pseudomonadales > Pseudomonadaceae > Pseudomonas > Pseudomonas sp. UBA7500. The sequence goes on from NZ_DLNW01000054.1 coordinate 18,438, forward strand.
GTGTCGCGACGGTTCAGCTCGCTACCCAGGCGAACCCGCGAGTACACGCCCTTCATTTCCTTGGTCTGGGCGATGGTGATGGTCAGGGGTTCGTCCATGGCCTGCTTGGCATCGAGCACCACCATCGCGGTCATCAGTTTGGTGACCGAGGCGATCGGCACCACACGGTCCGGGTTGCTCGCATAGAGCACCTTGTTGGTCTGCAGGTCGATCAGCAGTGCACTGCCCGAGGCCAGGTGCAGCTTGGCAGGGTCGCGCTGGACCTGGGGGGCCGGTTGGGCAACAGCGTTCGACGTGACGCTGGCAGTGCCAGTGAGCATCAGCAGCAGGCTGAGAATAGACAGGGAGGTTTTCACGTTGGTGCTCACTAAATGTAGGTATGTCGTTGGCTGTGCACGGGTTTTTTATTACAAGCCGTTACATTCTAGGAGTATGGTCGAGTCTGTGTCGATTGCCCCGTAAACATTGGGCGAACTATGAAATTTATTTAACCTTGGGCTTCGTTTGCAGCGGCTGGATCGGCGTGACGAACCAGCCGAGCGGGACCTTAGCGTGACTTGAGGTAGCCGGCGGTGACGGCCTTGAGCAGCTCGTGACCTGCCTCGGCCGCCTTGGCGGGCGTCTGCGGCAGCTTGTACTGGCCGCTGAGGATGATCGCCAGGGTCATCTGCTGAGCGGCGGCAAGGGGGTGTTGGGCTGGGTCGAGCGGGGCTGGAAATCCTTTTTCAGCGGTCATGCGAACTCCTGGGTTCAGGCTGTGAGGGTATGCCAGCCTAGGCCTGAACGGCGATCAAGCCAATGCGGGCGGTTTCCCCGACAGCCTGCGCCCTGCCCGCAGACAGGGCGCAGGGCCGGTGCTACCAGCGGGGCGGTCCGTAGTACACCGGTGGCGGGCCGTAGTAGCGCTCGCGGTAATACGGCGGCGGCACCGGTACGTAGCGCTCCACAACCGGATACGGCGGGTACGGCTGGTAGTACACCGGCGGCGGGGCCTGGACATACACCGGCGGGGGACCGTAGTAGGCCGGCTGGCGCTCGACGTAGACGGTACGGTCGTGGTTGCCGGACACCACCGCACCCACCACGGCACCGACGACGGCCGCGCCAAGCACCGGGCCGGCACCGCCGTGCCAGCCGCCGCCACCACCGTGGGCGGCCGCTTGCCCGCAGACGGCCAGGGCGCCAACCAGCAGGGCGATTCTCGGGATGTGACGGTTCATGAAGACTCCTCGGTTTGCAGCCCCGGCGCTGGTGCTGTCGAGACACCCAAGACGTGGCGCGGGGATACCCATAAGACCGCAGCCCCCGGAAAAATGGCACGGGCGTTGAGTAAAGGTTGTGTAAGCCCCGATCAACGGTTCGGTGGGCAGTGAGTGCATACTGGTGCCCCAGCCGTTTTCAGGAGCCAATCGATGACCCCCAGCAAAGACACCGTTTTGTGCATGTCCCTGGCCGGGCGCCCCGGTACCTTCGGCGTGCGCTTTCATAACCATCTGTACCAGCAGCTGGGGCTGGATTACTACTACAAGGCCATGACCACCACCGACCTGCCGGCCGCCGTGGCCGGCATTCGCGCGCTGGGTGTGCGTGGGTGCGGTGTGTCGATGCCGTTCAAGGAGGCCTGCATTGCGTTGCTCGATGAGCTGGACCCGTCGGCGGCGGCCATCGATTCGGTGAACACGCTGGTCAACACCCAGGGGCATCTCAAGGGCTTCAACACAGACTACCTGGCGGTGCGTCAACTGATCCACCAGCATCGCCTGGACCCTGCATGGAGCGTGGCGCTGCGCGGCAGCGGCGGCATGGCCAAGGCGGTGGCGTGCGCGCTGCGCGATGCCGGTTTCAGCGACGGCACGATCGTTGCGCGCAATCGCGAGGCTGGCGAGCGGCTGGCCCGCACCTGTGGCTATCGCTGGCAGGCCGAGCCACACGGTGTGCGGGCCCGGTTGCTGGTGAACGTGACGCCGATCGGCATGGCGGGCGGGGCCGAGGCGCAGCAACTGGCCTTCGAGCACGAGCAGATCGAGGCGGCGCAGGCGGTGTTCGACGTGGTGGCGATGCCGGCGCAGACGCCCTTGATCGTGGCCGCCCAGGCTGCTGGCAAACCAGTGGTTACCGGGCTGGAGGTGATTGCGTTGCAGGCGCTGGAGCAGTTCGTGCTGTATACCGGGGTGCGCCCCGATTCACGGCAGATCGCCGAAGCGGTGGCGTTTGCGCGGGGCGATTGAGCCTTGCAGGCAGGTTCGCGCCAAGCAGTGAGCGGGAGCGGCTGAACGTGCTCCCGCAAAGCATTGCTCGACCCTGTGCCGAGCTGGCTACTCCAGCTGCGCCAGGCGTTCTTCCAGCGCCGCGATACGCGCCTCCAGTGCCTCGATGCGCTCGGCCGACACGCCGCCGACAGGGCGTTCCGCGCCTTGCTGGCGTGCCGCCAGAATCGCTTCGATGTCGGCCGGGTCGCCGAAGGCATGGGTGTAGCGGTCTTCGCGCTGGCCGGGCTGGCGCGGCAGGTGCAGGGCAAAGCCCCGGGCTACCAGGCGCTCCAGCTGATGCAGAACCTGTTCGGCATCCTCGAATTCATGCATGCGGTTGCTGCGCGTCAGCAGCTCACTGACCGTCTGCGGCCCGCGCAGGAACATCAGCCCCAGCAGTACCTGTTGCGCTGGTACCAGCTCCAGCGCCTTGTCGACGCGGTGCTCCCAGCGGTCGGCCCGGCTGCCCATCTGCAGGCGCGCCAGGCCCTGGCTTTCGAGGGCACGCAGGCTTTGGCCGACCTGGCCCTGGGTCAGGTTCATCACCGGCTCGCGGCTGGTCTTCTGGTTGCAGGCCAGCACCACGGCGTTGAGGGTGAGGGGGTAGGTTTCGGGGCTGGTGGCCTGCTTTTCGATCAAGGCGCCGAGGATACGGATTTGCGTGCTGTCGAGGCGCTGCTCGTCAACGGGGGTGTCCAACTCAGTGCTCATCGCGCGTTCCCTATGCTGTGGAAGGCAACTAGCCTAATCCTTGCAGAATAAAAGACAAGCCGCCGGGCGCCGCCAAGCGTGTCTATAATCGGCCACGCTCAATCCATCACCCAGCGAGACTGTCATGACCATTTCCCTGTACGCCGCCTCTGTTCCCGTTTTCAAGCAGATGCTCAATGCCCTGAGCGATGTGCTGGGCAAGGCCCAGGCGCACGCCGAGGCGAAGAATATCGACGCCAATGTCTTCCTGCAGGCGCGCCTGTACCCCGACATGTTCCCGCTGGTTCGCCAGGTGCAGATTGCGGTGGACTTCGCCAAGGGGGTTTCGGCCCGCCTGGCCGAGGTCGAACTGCCCAAGTACGACGACACTGAAACCACCTTTGCCGAGCTGCAGGCGCTGATCGCCAAGGTGTTGGCCTTTGTCGAGCAGATCGAGGCGAAGCAGATCGACGGCAAGGAAGGCATCGAGATCATCACCCGCCCGGGTACGCCGAAAGAAAAACGCTTCACCGGCCAGAGCTACCTGCTGACCTACGGCCTGCCGCAGTTCTTCTTCCACGTGACCACGGCCTACGCCATCCTGCGCCACAATGGCGTGGAAATCGGCAAGCGCGACTACATGGGCGCGTTCTGATTACCCAGGCATGAAAAAAGCCCGGCAAGGTCAACGCCTTGCCGGGCTTTTTCATGCCTGCCAGGATCAGCTCGCCTGGCGTTCCTCGGCCTCGCACGCGGCGGCCGTGAACAGCACGTCGGTGGACGAATTGAGCGCCGTTTCGGCCGAGTCCTGCAGGATGCCGATGATGAAGCCTACCGCCACCACCTGCATGGCCACCTCGCTGGGAATGCCGAACAGGCCGCACGCCAGCGGAATCAGCAGCAGCGAGCCGCCCGCCACCCCCGAGGCGCCGCATGCGCACACGGCGGCGACCACGCTGAGCAGGATGGCCGTGGGCAGGTCGACGCTGATGCCCAGGGTATGCACCGCCGCCAGGGTCAGCACGGTGATGGTGATGGCCGCGCCGGCCATGTTGATGGTCGCACCCAGCGGGATCGACACCGAGTAGGTGTCTTCATGCAGCCCGAGCTTTTCGCTCAGGGCCAGGTTGACCGGAATGTTGGCGGCCGAGCTGCGGGTGAAGAACGCGGTGATGCCGCTTTCGCGCAGGCACAGCAGCGTCAGCGGGAATGGGTTGCGACGGATTTTCCAGTACACGATCAGCGGGTTCATCACCAGCGCCACGAACAGCATGCAGCCGATCAGCACCGCCAGCAGGTGCAGGTAGCCCAGCAGGGCCCCCAGGCCGGATTCGGCCAGGGTCGCCGCCACCAGGCCGAAGATCCCCAGAGGCGCGAAACGGATGACCATGCGCACGATCAGCGTTACGCCCTTGGACAGGTCGTCGACCACGGTGCGGGTGGTTTCACCGGCATGTCGGATAGCCACGCCCAGGGCGATCGCCCAGGCCAGGATGCCGATGAAGTTGGCCTCCATCAGCGCAGTCACCGGGTTGGCCACCACGCTCAGCAGCAGGCCTTGCAGCACTTCGCTGATGCCACCAGGCGGGCTCATCGCCACATCATGAGTGGCCAGCACCAGCTGGGATGGGAACAGCATGCTGGCGACCACCGCCACTACCGCTGCGGAAAAGGTGCCGAAAAGGTAGAGCACCAGAATAGGGCGGATATGGGTTTCCTGGCCGTGCCTGTGGTTGGCGATGGAAGCCATCACCAGGATGAACACCAGAATGGGTGCCACCGCCTTGAGTGCACTGACAAATACCTTGCCGATAAATGCCAGGTTCAGCGCGGCGGCTGGCCAGAGCAGCGCCACGGCAATGCCGGCCACCAGGCCGATCACGATCTGCAGTACCAGACTGGTACGGTTCAACAGGTTCAGAAGTGGGGTCATGACAGGTGTTTCTCGTTCTTGTGCAAGGTCCGGGAGGCCCGGATAGCGTAGCAAAGGCATGCCGCGGGCTAGCCCTGCGGCGAAAGGGGCGGGACTTTAGCACAGCACGCGGGCCCTGACCGCAGCACACTGCCTGGCGGTAGGTGGGGCGTGTTGTCGCGATGCGTCGGCGCGTCCTTCTATCGACGGTTCGGGCCGTGGAATGTTTAGGCCCGGGATGTGATGTCGGTGCCGTGTGTCTCTCAGGGCGCAGGCCAGTTGAACAGCTCGCGGCGGGCACCTTCGGTGATCGCGACGATACCCGGGTGCTTGACCTTGCGCTCTACCGAAATGGCATAGAACGACTCGGTGACGGCATCGGTCTGGCCGATCAACTCCACCCCGTACTGGCGGCAGACCTCGTCGGCGATCACGCTGGGGGCGATGAAGATGCCGCTGCCCGACTGCCCGAATGCCTGCATCAGCGCACTGTCATCGAATTCGCCGACGATGCGCGGCTGCAACTGTTGCTCGGCGAACCAGCGCAGCAGCCGGCTGCGCACCACCGTCTCCTGGCCGGGAATGAGCATCGGTGCATGCTGCAGGCCGACAGGAAAGGGCGCCGGATGCAGGGCAGCCAGTGCCGGGGTGGCGAAGAAACTGATGCCGCACTCCCCGAGCTTCTGGCTGTAGCCCTTGATGTCGAGATGGCTGGGCATCGGGCTGTCGGAGATCACCATGTCCAGGCGCTGTACTGCCAAATCTGCCAGCAGGCGCTCGAGCTTGTCCTCGCGGCAGGTCAGGCGCAGCGGGTCGGGCAGCTCCATGGTCGGCGCCAGCAGCCGGTACACGATCGACTTGGGCACCACGTCGGCCACCCCCACGCGAAACAGAATCTGCTGCTCATCGGGCTGGGCGCGCAGCACTGCTTCCAGTTCGCCGCCAATCTGGAACATCTGCTCGGCGTAGGACAGGGCCTGGCGCCCGGTCTCGGTCAGTTCGAGCTGGCGTCCCACACGGCGAAACAATTCGATACCGTAGCTATGCTCAAGCAGGCTGATCTGCCCGCTGATGGTCTGCGGGGTGAGATTGAGCTGCTCGCCGGCACGCACGATGCTGCCGGTCTTGGCCACGACCCAGAAGTAATGCAGTTGTCGGTAGTTGAGCATGTGCATCTCCGATTCGTAAAAACCGAAGTATAACTGCTGAAAATACGAATTTTCCGGATGTTTCAGTCTCTTTAGAATGCGTCGCTATCAAGGCAAGACCTTCAGAGAGGAACCCATGCTGTATTTCAAATCGATTGGCACACCCCTGGTGATGGCGCTGGCGCTGCTGGCCATGAGCGGTTGCGAGCAGGCGGAAAAATCTGCCCAGCAGATGCTCAACCAGGCTGCCCAGTCGGCCAAGGAAGCGATCGACAAGACCAACGATGCCGCCCAGCAGGCGCTCAGCGACGCGACCGGTTCGCCCCTGGCGAAAAAGCCCGATGAGGCCCAGGACAAACCCGAGCGCGACGACAGCGCCCGGGAAATCTGATTTTTTACCCACACTGATTCAGGATTGATTCATGGAATACCTGTTGGAACTTGCTGCAAGCCCGACCGCCTGGGTGGCCCTGGCTACCCTGGTGGCCATGGAGATCGTGCTGGGCATCGACAACCTGATCTTCATCTCGATTCTCACCAACAAGCTGCCTGAGCAGTTCCGCTCCAAGGCACGGCGCATCGGTATCAGCATGGCGCTGGTGATGCGCCTGGGCCTGCTCAGCACCGTGGCCTGGATCGTGCAGCTTACCGAGCCGGTGGTGGACGTGTTCGGCCATGCCTTCTCGTGGAAGGACATGATCCTGATCGCCGGTGGCCTGTTCCTGCTGTGGAAGGCGACGTCCGAGATTCACCACAGCGTCGACCCGCGTGCCAAGGAAGAGACCAAGGCGTCGTCTACCGTGACCCTGGGCTTTGCCGCGGCGATCGGGCAGATCCTGGTACTGGACATCGTGTTCTCGATCGACAGCATCATCACGGCCGTGGGCATGACCGAGCACTTGCCGATCATGATCATCGCGGTGATCAGTGCGGTGATCGTGATGCTGGTGGCCGCCGACCCGCTGGCCCGGTTCATCAACGACAACCCTACCGTGGTGATGCTGGCCCTGGGCTTCCTGATCATGATCGGCATGACCCTGATCGCCGAAGGCTTCGGTGCCCATGTGCCCAAGGGTTATGTGTATGCGGCGATGGCGTTCTCCACCGCGATCGAGGTGCTCAACATCATGTCGCGCCGGGCTCGCGAGCGGCGCGAGGCGCTGCAAGCGAAACCTGACTGACCGCTTCGCCAGCGACGTCGGCTCTGCAGGACGCACCTGCAGACGCCGGCGTTGTCGGCGAAGGTGGTTATGCAGTGTCGCGTCAGTGCGCGTTGGCGTGGCGGCGAGCGTGCCGCTGTGCCTCGGATGCAGTCCTGGTCGGCTGCGGGTGGTGCAGATGGTGGCGGCGCGCGATGCGCAACACCCCCCAGAGCATGGCTGCGGCTACCACCAGCCACGTGCCTATCAACAGAAAGATTCCCATCGTCAGACTCATTGCGTGCCTCCTTCGACTGGGCAAGCTGCACTCGCCATTCGGACACAAGCTCAGTCTAGCCCATCGTCTGTGACAGACGGTTGACCAGTGGTCCAGCGCCTTGGTTCAGTTCGCTCTAAGCGTGCCGCGGGCTATACCGCAGGCCTGCGCCAGCCTATGATCGCAAGCCAGGGCCGGGCGTCGTCTGCCCGGCATCAGCACAAGCGAGTGTCCATGTTGCCCACCGCCCCCAAACGTCGCGTGTCCCACCGTCTGCTGCTGGCTTGCCTGCTGGCCGCCAGCCTGGCCGGTTGCGCCAGCCAGCCTTCATCCCAGCTCAACAGCCTGCCCCAGCGCGTGGAACTGGGCGCGGTACCGTTCTACCGTGGTAACGCCAACCAGAGCGCGCCGATGGCGCTGGCCGCGATCCTCTCGCAGCAGGGGGTGCGCATCACCCCCGGCCTGCTCGAAGGGCCCTTGCAACTGCCACAAGGTGTCGACAGGCTGCAGGCCTCGGTAGCGACTGTGGCACGCCAGTACGGCATGGTGGTGTACCCGCTCGACGGCACCCTGCCGGCGTTGCTGACCCAGGTGGCCGCGGGCAATCCGGTGCTGTTGCGCTATCAGGAAGGTTCGGCGTTCTGGAGCGAGCCGCGCTATGCCCTGCTGGTGGGCTATGACCGCTACAAGTCGCGGGTACTGCTGCGTGCGGGCAACAATCGGCGGTTGCTGATGGACTTCGACGATTTCGCCGCAGCCTGGAAGAAGGAGGGGAACTGGGCGCTGCTGGTGCAGCCGCCCGGCCAACTGCCGGCCCAGGTGGACCGCCAGCGCTGGCTCAAGGCCGCCAATGAACTGGCCCAGGCAGGCCAGGAGCAGGCGGCCCGCCAGGCCGTCAATGCCGTGGGGCAGTGACGGCCCGGGGTTGCCGGCTTACACGCCCAGGCGGTCGCGCATGCTGTAGTACCACGCGCCCAGGGCACTGAACGGTACGCGCAGCATCTGGCCACCCGGGAACGGGTAGTGCGGCAGTTCGGCGAAGGCGTCGAAACGCTCGGCCTGGCCGCGCAGGGCCTCGGCCAGCACCTTGCCGGCCAGGTGGGTGTAGGTGACGCCGTGGCCGCTGCAGCCCTGGGAGTAGTAGATGTTGTCGCCCAGACGACCTACCTGCGGCAGGCGCGACAGGGTCAGCAGGAAGTTGCCGGTCCAGGCGTAGTCGATCTTCACGTCCTTGAGCTGCGGGAAGGCCTTGAGCATTTTCGGGCGGATGATCGCCTCGATGTTGGCCGGGTCACGCGCGCCGTATACCACGCCACCGCCGAAGATCAGGCGGTTGTCGCCGGTCAGGCGGTAGTAGTCGAGCAGGTAGTTGCAGTCTTCCACGCAGTAGTCCTGCGGCAGCAGGGTACGTGCCAGCTCTTCGCTCAGCGGCTCGGTGGTGATCACCTGAGTACCGCATGGCATCGACTTGGCGGCCAGCTCCGGTACCAGGTTGCCCAGGTAGGCGTTGCCCGCCACGATGATGAACTTGGCGCGCACCTTGCCCTGCGGGGTATGCACGACCGGGTTGGCACCGCGCTCGATGCGGATGGCCGGGGACTGTTCGTAAATCTTGCCACCCAGCGATTCCACTGCGGCGGCTTCGCCCAGGGCCAGGTTGAGCGGGTGGATATGGCCGCCGCTCATGTCCAGCATGCCGCCGATGTAGCTGTCGCAGGCGACCACTTCACGGATGCGGCGCTGGTCCATCAGTTCCAGCTGGGTGTGGCCGTAGCGCTCCCACAGGCGTTGCTGGGATTCCAGGTGGCCCATCTGCTTTTTGGTCAGGGCGGCGAACACGCCACCGTCCTTCAGGTCGCACTGGATGTTGTACTTGGCCACGCGCTCGCGGATGATGCGCCCGCCCTCGAAGGCCATCTGGCCGAGCAGCTGTGCCTGTTTGGGGCCGACGGTACGTTCGATCACGTCGATGTCGCGGCTGTAGCTGTTGACGATCTGACCGCCGTTGCGGCCAGAGGCACCGAAGCCGACCTTGGCGGCTTCAAGCACGGTGACGCTGAAACCGTTCTCGAGCAGGAACAGGGCACTGGACAGGCCGGTGTAACCCGCACCGATCACGCAGACGTCGGTCTGTACTTCTTCCTGCAGGCTCGGGCGCTGCGGGACGGGGTTGGCCGATGCGGCGTAATACGACTGGGGGTAGGGGGTGTTGGCCATGTGCGGGCACCTCAGGGTTTGTAGTTGTATGTTCTATATTTTTTACGATTGTGCAGATCGTATCAACAATAATAAACACCCGCCAGCCAGACGGTAAAAATCGCGCAAACCCGGGCTGGGGTAAAAAATATTAGTATTCAGTGGCTTAGCGTGAAAAAAAGTATTGACACTCTGCGTCGATTGCGTAGAATGCCGCCTCACAGCAGGCACATAGCTCAGTTGGTTAGAGCACCACCTTGACATGGTGGGGGTCGTTGGTTCGAATCCAATTGTGCCTACCAAACATCACCGCCCCTGCTGGCGGTACACGAAAAAGGCGATCCGAGAGGGTCGCCTTTTTCGTTTGGGCCGTTTTCATGGGCGCGGCAAAGCTGCTGATTTTTTTGTACATTTCGCTTTACGAGGGGGCTTGAACCTGAGTAGAATGCGCCCCGCAGCAGGCACATAGCTCAGTTGNNCCCCCCAAACCCCCCCCCCCCGGGGGGGAAAAAAAAAAAAGGGGCCGACCCGCAAGGGTCGCCCTTTTTGTTTGCCTGAAGCAAAGGGCGCGGCCGGATTGCTCGGGCCGCGCGGTGCATCAGGGGATACGGGTGATCTCCACGCCGCTCTGTACCAACTCGAAGCGATCCTCGCCCAGGTGGTTGACCCGATCGCCGATGGCCAGGCGATAGCTGGTGATCGGCAAGGAGTCGGCACTTCCATCGGCCTGCAGGGTGGCTTCCTGAAATTCATGAACGGGGTAGATGCGTCCTTCAGCATCCCGAGCATGAAATTGTCCGACCAGTACTGCTGTCATTTGGCGTGTGCCCTCTGAAATGTTCTCTATGGGCCATAGACCACTGTTTTGCCTGGGAAGTTTAGTCCCCCTGGAAAAAAACCTGTGGGCCGCGCCGTAGCGTCTATAACTACCACTTCTCTATGTCGATCAGGTTGGAGCGTGGTCATGAGCCAGGTCTATTCGGTTGCGGTGTTGGTAGGCAGCTTGCGCAAGGAGTCGATCAACCGCAAGGTCGCCAGGGCGCTTGCAGAGCTGGCACCGGCCAGCCTCAAGCTGGGTATCGTCGAAATTGGCGAGCTGGCGTTGTACAACGAGGATATCGACACCGACCCACCGGCAGCCTACAAGGCCTTTCGCGACAAGGTGCGTGCCAGCGACGCGGTGCTGTTCGTGACCCCCGAGTACAACCGCTCGGTGCCCGGGGTGCTCAAGAACGCCATCGACGTCGGCTCGCGCCCGTATGGGCAGAGTGTGTTCAGCAAGAAGCCGGGGGCGGTGATCAGTGTGTCGCCGGGGGCGGTGGGGGGCTTTGGTGCCAACCACCACCTGCGCCAGTCCCTGGTGTTTCTCGATGTGCCCTGCATGCAGCAGCCAGAGGCCTATGTGGGTGGGGCGGCGACGCTGTTCGACGAGCATGGCAAGCTTTCTGAGAAGACCCGGCCGTTTCTGCAGAGCTTCATCGACAGTTATGCGGCGTGGGTGGCGCGGCACCTGGCATAGGGCCCAGGCGCGCCCTTGGCTGGCGAGGGCGGCTCCTGGCCTGCAGGAGCCGCCTTGCCGGCTGTAGGAGCCGGCATTGCCGGCGAAAGCCCCAACGCGGTCTACACCCCCTGCGGCATCTCACCCTGCGCCAAACGCCGATTGATATCCTCCACCACCTGCGGCAGGTCATTGATGGTGTCGATCAGGTAGTGCGGGCGTGACCCTTCGAACAGCGCATGAATGCGCGCACGCTCGCTGGCCAGTTGCTTGGCATCCAGTGCCAGGTAACCTTCATGGGTCAGCCCCAGCGCGTTGCCCGAGCACACCAGCGCCACGGTCCACATGCCGGCACGACGCCCTTCCAGAATGCCCGGTACGGTGTCGTCCACCTTCACGCACGCCGCCACATCGTCGATACCCAGCGCAATCACGTTGGCCAGCGCCTGGGCCGGCCACGGGCGACCGTTGGGGGTCTGGTCGGTGGCCACCACATGGTCGGCCACATAGCCATTGTGCCCAGCCAGTTCCACTACCTTGTCCATCACCACCTTCGGATAGCCGGAGCACGAACCGATCTTCAGGCCCTGCCGGCGCAGGGCGCTGATGGTCTGCAGTGCGCCGGGGATCAGCGCCGAATGGGTGGCGATCTTTTCGATCTGCAGCGGCATGAAGCGGTTGTAGAGCGCCGTCACGTCATCATCGCTCGGCACGCGGCCGAACACCGCGCGATAGCGCTCGGCAATCTGCGGCTGGTCGCACAGCGTGCGGATATGGTCCCACTTGCCCATGCCCATGGGGCCGCGGGCCTCCTCGATGGACACCTGTACATCGAATTCGGCAAAGGCCTCGACGAAGATCTGCGTGGGGGCGAACGAGCCAAAGTCGACCACGGTTCCGGCCCAGTCGAGAATGGCCGCTTGCAGTTTTGTGGGGTTGCTGTAGTTCATCATTGCGTTCCTTGTTCGGTATACCGCAGAAAAGGGGGATAAAACGGAATCAGATGTGCAGCACTTCCATTTCCCGCAGCGCATCGGCCACGGCCTGGACCGCGGCGCGCATCTCGTGGGGGCCGACGCAGCCGATGCAGCCCACGCGGAATGTCTCGACCTGGGTCAGCTTGCCGGGATAGAGGATGAACCCCTTGGCCTTGACCCGTTCGTAGAAGTCCGCGAACTGGTAGCGCGGGTCACGCGGGGCGTGGAAGGTGACGATGATCGGGGCCTGGATGGCAGCGGGCAGAAAGCTGCGCAAGCCGATGGCCGCCATGCCGTCGAGCAGGGTCTTGCAGTTGCTTGCATAGCGCTGGTGGCGCGCCGCCAGGCCGCCTTGCTCGTGGTACTGCAGCAGCGCCTCGTGCAGCGCCGCCACCACGTGGGTGGGCGGGGTGAAGCGCCACTGGCCGGTGCGGGCCATGTAGGCATGCTGGTCATGCAGGTCCAAGGCCAGCGACGGCGAGTTGCCCTCGGCGCCAGCCAGTGCGGCCTTGTCGGTGAACACGAAGCCCATGCCCGGTACGCCTTCGAGGCACTTGCCGGACGCCGCGATCAGGGCGTCGAAAGGCACTTGGGCCGCGTCGATCGGCAGGGCGCCGAACGAGCTCATGGCGTCGATGATCAGGCGCTTGCCATGATCGGCGACGACCTGGGCGATCTGCGCCAGCGGGTTGAGGATGCCGGTACTGGTTTCACAGTGAATCAGCGCCACGTGGGTAATGCTGGCATCGGCGCGGATCAGGCGTTGGACATCGGCGGCAGTAGTGGGCTGGTCTTCGGCGGTCTCGAAGGTGGTGAATGCGCGGCCCAGCACCTGGCAGATCCTGGCCAGGCGCTGCCCATAGGCGCCGTTGACCAGCACCAGCACCTTGCCGTCACGGGGCACCAGCGTGCCGATGGCCGCCTCCACGGCGAAGGTGCCGCTGCCTTGCAGGGGCACGCAATGGTGGCTGGCGTGGCCATTGACGATGCTCAGCAACTGCTGGCACAGGTTGGCGGTCAAGGTGTTGAATTCGCGGTCCCATGAGCCCCAGTCGAGCATCATCGCCTGCCGCGTGCGTGCCGAGGTGGTCAGGGGGCCTGGCGTCAGCAGGACGGGGGGGTGGGTCATGGCGATGCTCCTCGCAAGCGGTGGGCTGAAACTACGGTGCCTACGTTGCAATTGCGCGCTTCATCAATCAAATTGTTTGTCGTTATGCCAACCATAAGTCAGGCCGATAGATATGAACCTGTTCCAGCTTCGCGCTTTCGATGCGGTGGCCCGCGAGGGCAGCTTTACTCGCGCTGCCGCGCGCCTGTTCATCAGCCAGCCAGCGGTTACCGGGCACATCAAGGCACTCGAGGAGCATTACCAGATCACCCTGCTGCGGCGCACTGCGCGGCGTGTGGAGCTGACCGAGGAGGGCACCCGCCTGGCCGCCATCACCCGCGCGATGTTCGGCCTGGCCGAGGAGGCGCAGGTAATGCTCGAAGCCAACCGCCAGTTGCTTACCGGGCGCCTGGAAGTTGCCGCCGACGGGCCACACCAGGTCATGCCGATGCTGGCCCAGCTGCGCGTGCGCTACCCCGGCATCACGGTCAACCTGCGCCTGGGCAATGCCCAGGAAACCCTGGCGGCGCTGCTGTCCGAGCATGCCGACGTGGCCGTGCTGACCGAGGTCGAACCGCGCAAGGGCCTGCACCTGCAGGCCCTGGGCCCGTCGCGTATCTGTGCCTTGCTACCGGCCGGCCATCGCTGGGCCATCCGCCCCGAGTTGCCCCTTGCCGAACTGGACCAGCAGATCATGGTGCTGCGCGAACCCGGCTCGATCACCCGGCGCACCTTCGACCAGGCCTGTGCCCGGGCCGGGGTGCAGCCACGGGTGCTGCTGGAGCTCGACAGCCGCGAAGCGGTGACCGAGGCGGTGGCCGCGCAGCTGGGGCTGGGTATCGTCTCTTCGATGGAGACCAGCCACGATCCGCGGGTGGTGGCCCGGCCCATAGAGGGGCCAGGGCTGGTCAACCAGCACATGCTCGGTTGCCTGGAGCGGCGCCGCGAGTTGCGCCTGATCCAGGCCTTTCTCGGGCTGGCGTCATCGGCATGACACGGCGTTGGCGTTTTGCCGTCGGCCCCCTAAGATGGCCGGCACACACCACCTGCAACACGAGTGAGGGTCGATGAAGGAGAAAGACACCATCTCCATGCAACTGGTGCGCGAGGCCCTGTTGCAAAGCAGCGCACCCGGCGCGGCGGCTGCGGCGTTGCTGCAGCGGGTGGGGATCGACCCGCAGCAACTGGAGCAGCCCCAGGCCCGCGTGCCGGCCAGTGCCTATGCCCGGCTGTGGCGGCTGCTGGCGCGGCGCTGCAACGACGAGTTCTTCTGCATGGACCCGCGTGGGCTGCGCAGCGGCAGCCTGGCGTTCATCTGCCGCTCGTCCATGGCCCAGCCGACCCTGGGCGCGGGCCTGGAGTGCGCGCTGGGGTTTCTGTCGCTGATGCTCGAGCACCTGCACCCGGTGCTGGTGCGCCAGCAGAGCCTGGCTGAAATCGTGATCGGCGAACCCGCCGAGGCGCCGCGCCGACCCTTCACCTATTTCACCTTCTGGATGATCGTGCATGGTGTGGCCTGCTGGCTGGCGGGTCGGCGCATTCCGATTCTGGCCATCGAATTGCGCTGCGCCGAGCCGGACTACTGCGATGACTACCGCGTGATGTTTTCACAGAACCTGCAGTTCGAGCGCCCACGCACGCGGCTGATTTTCGCTGCCGATTGCCTGGACCTGCCGCTCAGGCGCACACCCGAAGAGCTGCAGCGTTTTCTGGCCGAGGCGCCGGCCAACATTCTGGTGAAGTACCGCGACCCCACCAGCCTGGCGCGGCGGATCCGCGACGACCTGCGCCAGTTGCCCGCCAGCCAGTGGCCGGATGCCGAGGCACTGGCCCAGCAGCTGTGCCTGTCGGCCTCCACCCTGCGTCGACGCCTGGCCGAGCAGGGCCAGACCTACCAGGCCCTCAAGGACAGCGTGCGCCGCGAGCTGGCCATCGGCTGGCTGGCCGATGCGCAGGTCAGCTACGTGGAGATCGCCGAACGCCTGGGGTTTGCCGACACCAGTTCGTTCTACAAGGCCTTTCGCAAGTGGTCGGGGTGCAACCCCGGGCATTACCGCAGCCTCGTGCTGGGTTCGGGCTGAGGCCGCGAGGCAAGCCTTCCCGCTCCCTTGCCGGCGGGGCTGTTCCTAGTCTGGGTGCCCACCCCTTGATGGAGCAGGCGCCATGAGCCCGACCTCGAGCACCCGCAAAACCACCGGCACCACAGACGATCCCACCATCCTCGATCAATTCATCGCCGAACGCCTGCCGGGTTGGCTGCGCACGGCATCCAGGGAACAGGCGCGCGCAGTGAGCGCTGCATTGATCCGGCATCAGGCGTCGCTTGAAGCGTTGACCGAGTTGTTCCAGCTCCTGCAGTCGCCCGACGTGTTCGCTGCGCCCCTGCTGGACAAGGCCTTGCGCGACACCCTGGGGCTGCAACTGGACACGCGTGCGGCGCACTGGAAGGAAGTGCGCCTGCGTCAGTACCGCCCGGGGCTTTCGGTCACGCCCATGCCTTATCTGGAGGCGATCGAGATCCAGAGCCCGCTGTTGCAGCGTGCCCTGCAGAACTTCAGCGAGACTGCCGGCGGCTACTGGGGATTCTTTCGCGGCACGGCGATCGTGTCTGCGGGTCAGGCACTGGGCGTCGCGCCCGAGCGGTTTGCCGGCCTGTGCCGCACGCTGGACCTGGGCCAGAAGTATCAGGCTCATCTGGACAGTGTGCTCGACCCGCCGGATGACGCACTCAAGCGCCAGCGCCATGCGCTGCTGGCCCGCGAACAGCGCGATCAGCTGGATGTGGCCGCCCAGGTCGGCTACCTGAAAAAGGACATCGACGAGGTGGCCTACCGCATGCTGCGCCAGGTGGTCGACGGGGCGAGCCAGGTGACTTACGCCGAGCACCCGGTAAGGGTGCGCAGCATCGAGGTGCTGGGGCAGCAGGTACAGGGCGCGGTCGCCTTTCTGGCCCGTGGCGAACCCCTGGAGGGGGCGATACGCTGGACCGAGGCCGGCCTGGTGCGCCAGGTGGTGGTGTTTCTGCCTGGCGATCCGCAGCGCCCGCTGCGTCAGTATCCGACCTGGTATGCCTGTGCAACCGATCTGGGCCTGGCCTTGAAATCGGCTGATTACCTGAGCTATTTCCAGGGCCTGATCAGCCTGCAGGAGCGTGCAGCTTTCGGCGCGGCGTGGCAGGCGCAGCGAGACGCGGCGCGCCCGGACCTGGAACTGCTCGATTACCCACTGGCCGGAGAGTTGTTCGCCAGCCTTGCGCAATGGCGTATCGCCCGGCTCAAGGCCGACGCAGCGGTGCTTGCCGTGCCTACGGCCAGGGTCGACGATGCGCTGGCCGAAGCACGTCGCGAGGCCTACCTGGCCGCAGGTGAAACCCTGCTCGGCATAGCGGCCTCGTTCGTCCCCGGGGTTGACCAGATCATGCTGCTCAGTAGCGTCGGGCAGTTGCTGGGCGAGGTCTATGAGGGCGCCGTCGACTGGAGCAAGGGCCAGCGCAAGGAGGCCCTGGCGCATCTGACCGGCGCGGCCGAAAACGTGCTGGCCAGCGTTGCAACAGGGGCGGGTGTGGCGGGCCTGGTGGCGGTGGCCAAACGGTCGGCCTTCGTCGACGGCCTCATGCCGATAGTGCGCAGCACGGACCAATACAGGCTGTGGAACGAAGACCTGGCAAGCTACCGTCATGCCCACCCTTTGCCTGAAACCCTGGTGCCGCGCAGCGATGGCTTGTATGAGGATGCAGGCGCGCTGTGGCTCAGGCATGAAGGGCAGACCTATCAGGTTCAGCAGCGCAATGGGCGCTGGGTTATGGTGCACCCGCAGCGTGCCGAAGCCTACTCGCCCGGCCTGGAAACCAATGGCGAAGGCGCCTGGCGCCTGCCTGGCGAGCATGCGCTGCAGTGGGCGGGCGATGCCCTGCTGATGCGGCGCCTGGGCCCGCTGGCCGAAGGGCTGAGCGATGCGCAGATCGACCAGGTCATGGTCATTGCCGGTATGGACGAGGCGCGCCTGCGCGGCCTGCACGTGGAGAACCGGGGCATGCCGGTTCGCCTGCGCGATACCCTGGTCCGCTTCGGTATCGATACGCGCATCTCGACATTCTTCGAGCGTCTGCACCGGCAAACCGATGCCCAGGGCCTGGACCCTGTGCTCCATGCCTTCTGCAGGGAGCATCTGCAGGGTGTCGAAGACGCGGGGCAGGACTCGGAGCTCGATCACATCTGGGAGCAGATGCCGCGCTTGCGCTTCGAACTGTTCGAGCACCTTGAGGCGGCCACGCTGACCGCTGCCGATAGCCGTGTGAGCCTGTTGCAACGTGACTTCCCCGGGCTGGCGCGACGCTATGCCCAGGCGCTGGCAGAGCAGGCCGATGCCACGCAGCGCCAGATGATGGATCAGACTCGCCGCATTCCCCTGGCGGTCGCCGAGCAGGCACGCCACACCTTGCGTGAGGCGCGATTGAGCAGGGCGCTGGAGGGGTTGTGCCTGCAGAACGTGCACAGTGACGACAGCGTGGGCCTGGCCTTCGGCTTGCTGCGACGCATGCCGGCCTGGCCCGACGGGCTGAACCTGGAGCTGCGCGAAGGTTCGTCCAGCGGGCGGGTGATCGAGCGCCAGTTGTCACTCAGCGATACCCGCCAGACCCGCGTGCTGGTGCGTCGCGACGGGCAGTTTTCGGTGTACGACACTGAAGGCTACGAGCTCGACGACGAGATCCCGGCGCCCCAGGGGATGTTCGAGGCGATTGCCTGCTGCCTGACGCGCGAGCAGCGTCGCGCCCTGGGCTGGACGCGTCATGACAGCGCGGCACAAATGCGCGAGGCCCTGGCTGCGCGGGCCCTGGCCAATCCCTCCGAGGCCGCGCAACTGATCGGGCAGGCGCGCTCGGCCGGGCGCTTCAGCCCGCCCCAACGCTTGCCCGACGGTCGCATCGGGTATCCGCTCAGTGGCCGGGGCAGTGCGACACAACGGTCCCTGGTCAGTGTGGTGCGTGTGCTGTTCCCGGGCTATGACCAACTCCAGATCGATGTGCTTCTGACCGAACTGCAGGGGGGCTCGGTTGAACCGATGACGGCACTGATGCGCCTGCTGGACCAGTACCAGCGCCTCGATGCGAGCCTGCAGCTGTGGTGTCGGGAGGTCTTTGGCCAGTCCCGCGAGTGGCGACGCCTGGTGGCCGATGAGCTGCGCCGGTGCTGGCGACGACAGACCGATCGCGTGACCAATGGGGGTGGCACGCTGATCGGCTATCGCCTGAACCTGGTGGCGATGCCGGTGGGGCATCTGCCGCCGCTGGGGGCCGGTATCGATTTTTCCCACGTGATAGACCTGAGCCTGGTGGGCATGGGCCTGACCGAGCTGTCGAACAGCTTCCTGCAACGCTTTGTCGGCGTGCGCTGGCTCAACCTGGCCAACAACCGCTTCGGGCGCATACCGCCTGCCTTGAACGGCATGAACTGGTTGCGTGAGGTGAACCTGAACCTCAACCAGATCAACCTGCGCAACACCGGGGTCAATACCCTTGCGTCCCTGCATCGGCTTGAAGTGCTGAACCTGGACAACAATCCCATCGAGATCCTGCCGAACATGGCCGGCATGTACAACTTGCGCCACGTGTGGTTGCGCAGTACGCGCCTGCAGCTGTTCCCGACCGGGTTGCTCGAATGCCCGTTTCTGGATGTGGTCGACTTGCGCGACAACCTCATCACCCAGTTGCCGGAGACGTTCTTCGTGCCCGAGTCGCTGAACATCTACCTGCTCCAGCGTAACCCCCTGCCGCAAGCCACCTGGGACCGCATCAACGATCTGCAGCAGTTGCTGCCCGTGGTGGAGGCTGCGGCCGGTGTCATGGTACGTGCTGAAACGACTGCGCAAGCCCGCGCACTATGGCTGGAGCTGGCGAACGAGGCGCAGCTGGATGCGCGCAGCCGTTACTGGGACAGCCTGATTGCAGAGCCTGGCGCCGCAGACTTCTTCCAGTTGCTGACCGAACTGACCGGGTCGGCGGATTTCCAGCATACCCGGGCCGAACTGGACCAGCGCGTGTGGCGCATGCTCGAGGCGATGGCGCAGCACACGGCGCTGCGCGAGGAACTGTTCGAGCTGGCGGCCAGCCCGACCACGTGCGTGGACAGCGTGTCGTCCACCTACAGTGCGCTCGAAGTGCGGTATTTGCTGTTTCAGACCGTGCGCGCGGACAGCCCGAACGAGCAGCAGGGCGAAGCGTTGCTCGCCTTTGCGCGGCGTCTGTTTCGTCTTGAACAGGTCGAACAGTTCGCGCGTGCCGACATCCAGGCCAGGACGCAGGAGGCGCGTGGGGTGGACGAGGTCGAGGTGAGCCTGGCCTATCGCACCCGTCTGGCCGCTGCACTGGACCTGCCCGGGCAACCGCGCAACATGCAGTTCGCCGAAGTGGCCGCCGTGGCCCCGGCACAGATACACGAGGCCCAGCGGGTCGTGCTGGCTGCCGAGCAGACCGACCAGCTGGCAACGTTCATCAGCGGCCGGGATTTCTGGCTGGCCTACCTGCGCCAGGCTCACGAAGGCGAGTTCGAGCAGGTCGAACAACCGTTCTGGGATCGACTCGAGGTGCTGGCCGCGCAACAGGGCACGCTGCAGGAAGGGGTGTACCTGACGCGAATGAACGCATTGCGCAGCGAACGCGAGGCGGCAGTGCAGGCGCTGGCATTGCGCCTGACCCAGGCGGCGCTGGAGGCTGCCGCGCCGCCTGCGGGCTAGCGCTGGGGGCTGTGCAGGCAGTGGCCAAACCAGTCATCCAGATTGACAGCTTTGGCCATTGTCGCTGCGCGCTGGTGGCGCGACTATCGTCAGATCATTCGTTCTATTCCAACAATAAGAAACGAGGAGTCTGGCAATGCGTGATTACCACGACGCGCAGCGTGCTTTCGATTACCTGCACACTGCCGATGCCGTGCTGGCGGGCAACCTGGGTGCGCTCAACGCCTGCGTCGAGTGTTGCGACCGGCACGCCGCCGAGGGCGGCGTGGCCTTGTACTGGGAGCGCCACGACGGGGCCTGCGCGCAGTACACCTTTGCCGACCTGCAGCAGCGCGCCGCACGCCTGGCCAATGTGCTCAAGGCGCAGGGCGTGGGGCCGGGCGACCGGGTGGCGGGGCTGCTGCCGCGCACCGTCGAGCTGCTGGTCACGGTGCTCGCCACCTGGCGCCTGGGGGCAGTCTACCAGCCGCTGTTCACTGCCTTCGGGCCCAAGGCCATCGAGCACCGCCTGCACAGTTCCGGCGCCCGCGTGGTGGTCACCGACCGCACCAACCGCCCGAAGCTCGACGAGGTCGAGGGCTGTGCGCGGATCATTACCGTCGATGCCCAGGCCGGCAGCGGCGACCTGGATTTTCACACTGCCCTCGACGCTGCCAGCGCCGACTGCGCGCCTGTGCTGTTGTCCGGGGAGGCCCCCTTCCTGCTGATGTTCACCTCCGGTACCACTGGCCCGGCCAAGCCGCTGGAGGTGCCGTTGCGGGCCATCGTGGCGTTTCAGGGCTACATGCGCGACGCCATCGACCTGCGCCCCGAAGACAACTTCTGGAACCTGGCCGACCCCGGCTGGGCCTACGGCCTGTACTACGCCGTCACCGGGCCGCTGGCGCTGGGCCAGGCCACCACCTTCTTCGACGGCCCGTTCAGTGTCGAAAGTACCTGCCGGGTGATCGACAAGTACGCCATCACCAACCTGGCCGGGTCGCCCACGGCCTATCGCATGCTGATCGCTGCCGGCCAGGCCTTCGCCGAGCCGATCAAGGGCCGCCTGCGGGTGGTCAGCAGCGCCGGCGAACCGCTCAACCCGGAGGTGATCCGCTGGTTCGCCGAACACCTGCAGGTGCCCATCCACGATCACTATGGCCAGACCGAACTGGGCATGGTGCTGTGCAACCACCACGGCCTGCGTCACCCGGTGCACCTGGGCTCGGCCGGCTTTGCCATCCCGGGTCATCGCATCGTTGTGCTTGATGAACAGCAGCACGAACTGCCGCCGGGCCAGCCCGGCATCCTCGCGGTGGACCGCGAGCAGTCACCGCTGTGCTGGTTCGGTGGCTACCACGGGGTCCAGACCAAGGCCTTCGTCGGCAAGTACTACCTCAGCGGCGACACGGTGGAGCTGAACCAGGACGGCAGCATCAGCTTTGTCGGGCGCAGCGACGACGTGATCACCACCTCCGGGTATCGGGTCGGGCCGTTCGATGTGGAAAGCGCGCTGATCGAGCATCCGGCGGTGATCGAGGCCGCCGTGGTCGGCAAGCCGGACCCGGAGCGCACCGAACTGATCAAGGCGTTCGTGGTGCTGGCCAGCGGCGTGGAGGGCACGCCGGAGCTGGCCGAAAACCTGCGCCAGCATGTGCGCCAGCGCCTTTATGCACATGCCTACCCGCGCGAAATCGAATTTGTCGGCGAGCTGCCCAAGACCCCGAGCGGCAAGCTGCAGCGTTTCATCCTGCGCAATCAGGAAATAGCCAAACAACACACCGCGCCGGCGCCCGTCGCCAGCGCCTGAGGACCCCTTATGCAAATTGCCAACAAGAACTTCATCGTCAGCGGCGCCGCCTCCGGGCTGGGCGCCGCCACCGCCGAGATGCTGATCGGCGCCGGTGCCCAGGTGATGCTGGTGGACCTTAACGGCGAGGCCGTTGCAGCCAAGGCGCAAGCCCTGGGTGACAAGGCCCGTTTCGCCGTGGCCGACATCAGTCAGGAGGCCCCGGCCAAGGCCGCCGTGGACGCAGCCGTCAGCGCCTTTGGCAGCCTCCACGGGCTGGTGAACTGTGCCGGCATCGTCGGCGCCGAGAAGGTCCTGGGCAGGCAGGGGCCGCACGGCCTGGACAGCTTCAGCCGGGTGATCAACGTCAACCTGATCGGCAGCTTCAACCTGATGCGCCTGGTGGCAGCGGCCATGGCCGAAGGCGGTGCCGACGCCGACGGCGAGCGCGGGGTGATCATCAATACCGCCTCCATCGCCGCCTATGACGGGCAGATCGGCCAGGCGGCCTACGCTGCCTCCAAGGGCGCGATTGCCAGCCTGACCCTGCCGGCCGCCCGCGAACTGGCGCGCTTCGGTATCCGCGTGATGACCATCGCGCCGGGCATCTTCGAAACCCCGATGATGGCCGGCATGACCCAGGAAGTACGCGACTCGCTGGCGGCCGGCGTGCCGTTCCCGCCGCGTCTGGGCCGCCCGCAGGAGTACGCGGCGCTGGCGCGTCACATCATTGAAAACAGCATGCTCAACGGCGAGGTGATCCGCCTCGACGGTGCCTTGCGCATGGCTGCCAAGTAATTCAGGAGAACCGCATGAGCATGTCCCATGATCCCATCGTAATCGTCAGCGCCGTGCGCACGCCCATGGGCGGCCTGCAGGGCGATCTCAAAAGCCTGACTGCACCGCAACTGGGCGCTGCCGCCATTCGCGCAGCCGTCGAGCGTGCGGGCGTGGCTGCCGACAGCGTCGACCAGGTGCTGTTCGGCTGCGTGCTGCCGGCCGGTCTCGGCCAGGCCCCGGCACGCCAGGCGGCCCTGGGGGCCGGCCTGGACAAGGGCACCACCTGCACCACCCTGAACAAGATGTGCGGCTCGGGCATGCAAGCCGCGATCATGGCCCATGACCTGCTGCTGGCCGGTACTGCCGAGGTGGTGGTGGCCGGCGGCATGGAGAGCATGTCCAACGCCCCGTACCTGCTGGACAAGGCGCGCAGCGGCTACCGCATGGGGCACGGCAAGGTCATCGACCACATGTTTTTCGACGGTCTGGAAGATGCCTACGACAAGGGTCGCCTGATGGGCACCTTTGCCGAGGACTGCGCCCAGGCCCAGGGCTTCAGCCGCCAGGCTCAGGACGACTTTGCGATTGCCTCGCTGACCCGTGCGCAACAGGCGATCGAGAACGGCAGCTTTGCCGCCGAGATCGTGCCGGTGGAGGTGACCGAGGGCAGGCAGACCCGCCTGGTCAGCCTCGACGAACAGCCGCCCAAGGCCCGCCTGGACAAGATCGCGCAGCTCAGGCCGGCGTTTCGCGAAGGCGGTACGGTCACGGCAGCCAACTCCAGCTCGATTTCCGACGGTGCGGCGGCGCTGGTGCTGATGCGCAGGTCCCAGGCCGAGCAGCGCGGCCTCAAGCCACTGGCGGTGATCCACGGGCATGCGGCGTTCGCCGACGAGCCTGCACTGTTCCCCACCGCGCCGATCGGCGCCATCGATGCGCTGCTCAAGCGCACCGGCTGGAGCCTGGCCGAGGTCGACCTGTTCGAAATCAACGAGGCGTTCGCGGTGGTCACCCTGGCGGCGATGAAGCAGCTGGACCTGCCCCACGACAAGGTCAACATCCACGGCGGCGCCTGCGCCCTGGGCCACCCCATCGGTGCATCGGGCGCACGTATTCTGGTGACCCTGCTTGCCGCGCTGCGCCAGAAGGGCCTGCGCCGCGGCATCGCGGCCATCTGCATCGGCGGTGGCGAAGCCACGGCCATGGCTGTCGAGTGTCTGGACTGAGGTGCGCCATGCTAGTCAACGATGAACAACAGCAGATCAGCGACGCCGTTCGCCAGTTTGCCCAGGAGCGCCTGCGGCCGTTTGCCGAGCAGTGGGACCGCGAGCACCGTTTCCCACGGGAGGCTATCGAGCAGATGGCCGAGCTGGGCCTGTTCGGCATGCTGGTGCCGGAGCAGTGGGGCGGCAGCGACACCGGCTATGTCGCCTACGCCATGGCCCTGGAGGAAATCGCCGCCGGCGATGGTGCCTGCTCGACCATCATGAGCGTGCACAACTCGGTGGGCTGCGTGCCGATCCTCAAGTTCGGCAGCGAGCAGCAGAAGCAGCAGTTTCTGACGCCGCTGGCCACGGGCGCGATGCTCGGTGCCTTTGCCCTGACCGAGCCCCAGGCGGGCTCCGATGCCAGCAGCCTGAAAACCCGTGCGCGCCTCGAGGGCGATCACTATGTGCTCAACGGCTGCAAGCAGTTCATCACCTCGGGGCAGAATGCCGGCGTGGTGATCGTGTTCGCGGTGACCGACCCGGCAGCCGGCAAGCGCGGCATCAGTGCCTTTATCGTGCCCACCGACTCGCCTGGCTACCAGGTGGCGCGGGTGGAGGACAAGCTCGGCCAGCATGCCTCCGATACCTGCCAGATCGTCTTCGAGAACGTGCGTGTGCCGCTGGCCAATCGCCTGGGCGAGGAGGGCGAGGGGTACCGGATCGCCCTGGCCAACCTGGAAGGCGGGCGCATCGGTATTGCCGCGCAATCGGTGGGCATGGCGCGGGCCGCGTTCGAGGTGGCACGTGACTATGCGCGCGAACGCGAGAGCTTCGGCAAGCCCCTGATCGAACACCAGGCGGTGGCGTTTCGCCTGGCCGACATGGCCACGCGCATCGCCGTGGCCCGGCAGATGGTGCATCATGCCGCCGCCTTGCGTGATGCCGGGCGCCCGGCGCTGGTGGAGGCCTCGATGGCCAAGCTGTTTGCTTCGGAAATGGCCGAAAAGGTCTGTTCCGATGCCTTGCAGACCCTGGGCGGTTATGGCTATCTGAGCGACTTCCCGCTGGAGCGGATCTACCGTGACGTGCGGGTTTGCCAGATCTACGAAGGCACCAGCGACATTCAGCGCATGGTCATTGCGCGCAATCTTTGAAGGGAGCAGCTTGCATGAGTTTCGAAACCATTCTGTTGGACATCCGTGGCAAGGTCGGCCTGATCACCCTCAACCGGCCCCAGGCGCTCAACGCCCTCAACGCGCAGATCGTGCGCGAGCTGAACCAGGCGCTGGACCAGCTCGAAGCCGACCCGAACATCGGCTGCGTGGTGCTGACCGGTTCGGAGAAAGCCTTCGCCGCCGGTGCCGATATCAAGGAAATGGCCGAGCTGAGCTACCCGCAGATCTACATCGACGACCTGTTCAGCGACAGCGACCGCATCGCCAACCGCCGCAAGCCGATCATCGCCGCGGTGTCCGGCTTCGCCCTGGGCGGTGGCTGCGAGCTGGCACTGATGTGCGACTTCATCCTGGCCGCCGACAATGCCAAGTTCGGTCAGCCTGAAATCAACCTGGGCGTGTTGCCGGGCATGGGCGGCACCCAGCGCCTGACCCGCGCGGTGGGCAAGGCCAAGGCCATGGAGCTGTGCCTGAGCGGGCGCATGATGGGGGCCGAGGAGGCCGAGCGTGCCGGCGTGGTGGCGCGTATCGTGCCCAAGGAGCAGCTGCTCGAGGAGGCCCTCAAGGTGGCGGCACAGATCGCCAGCAAGTCGGTGCCGGTGGCGATGATGGTCAAGGAGAGCATCAACCGTGCTTTCGAGGTGAGCCTGTCCGAAGGTGTGCGCTTCGAGCGCCGGGTGTTCCATGCCGCGTTTGCCACCGAAGACCAGAAGGAAGGCATGGCGGCGTTCATCGCCAAGCGCGAGGCCCAGTTCAAGGACCGCTGAGCAACATCTACCACCTGCCCGGCAGGGCGTGACGCTGTACTGCGGCTTCTTTACTCACAAGGAAGTCGCATCATGGATGCAGCAGATACGCTTTTCGGGCAGTTGGCCACACACGCTTCGCTGTGCGGCCCCATCGGCCGCCAGATGGTCACCCGGCCCTCGTTGCACGCCGTGGCTGCGCAGGTGTGCGCGCAGCAATGGCAGGTGCGCGGGATCAAGGGCCCGGCGCCATCGGCCTTGACCCTGGTCAGGGGGCGGCCGGGGCAGGGCGCGCGGCTCGATTCGCTGGCCGATGCCCTGATACGGCGCTATTGCGAACGCACCTGCCTCAACCTGGCCAGCGGGCTGGACTACCTCACCCTGCAGCGCGGCGCCGAGTATCCGCAGGCCGCTGATGTCGACCTGCACGCGGTCGAAACCCTGCTCAATGAATGCGGGCCGTTGCTGCTCGATGAATACAAGCGTGTGCTCAGCCGTTACTGGGGCCAGGCCGAGCCGGGCCAGACCGCGCGCTGGGACTGGCTGGCCGATTACCTCAAAAGCCGTTTTTCCAGTGCCTGCGAACTGGCCCGAGGGGC
This sequence comes from Pseudomonas sp. UBA7500, assembly GCF_002478435.1. Lineage (NCBI taxonomy): Bacteria > Pseudomonadati > Pseudomonadota > Gammaproteobacteria > Pseudomonadales > Pseudomonadaceae > Pseudomonas > Pseudomonas sp. UBA7500. The sequence goes on from NZ_DLNW01000054.1 coordinate 44,640, forward strand.
TGGCGTGCTGGACGGGCTGGAGCTGGCCACGGCGACGATGGTCGGCATCTATCCACGGGCGACGCAGCGCGCGCAGTTCGGCAACGGCGCGGATGTACGCGTGTCGCTGCTGTGCCTGGATGCCGAACCCGGTGGCGGGCTGGACCCTGAACTGGCCAGCGCGGTGCTGATCGAGCGCCAGGTGCTCGGCCAGTTGCGCACTGTCGTGGTGCTCTACACCCTGGCGGGTGGGCTGTATCGCTTCGATTCGCGCCAGGCACTGCTGGAGGCATTGGCCAGGGGCTGGGGCGCGCAGGCTTCGGGCACCTTCAAGCTCAACCTGTACCAGACCGAACTGTCGATTTTCCAGGCCCAGGCGCGGTTGTTGTTCGAACAGCAATTGCGCCTGATCGATGCCATCGCCGCAGCACCTCTCGATTCGCAGGTCGACCCGGTGCAGACGCTGGTCGCGCGCCTGGACGAAGCCACCTCGCTGGTGCAGGTGTGCGATGTGAGCGAGCGCCAGACCCTGGCCAGCCTGCGCGGGCTGTTGCCGACGTGGTTGCGCGACGCTGACGAGGCGCCGCGCCTGCAGTACACCGAGATGCTGGTGCGCCTGGCGCGGGCGCAGCAGCGCAGTGGCGGGCAGTCGTTCCTGCATGACCTGCCCGGCATGCCGGAGTACGCCTGGGCCCAGTGGCAGGCGGCGGTGCGTGCCGGGCACCCGGGCTTTACCCGTGCCGAGCTGGAGGATGTCGAGCTGGTCAACCGCCAGGTGATTGCCGGCGCCGGCGGCAGTGGGGGGGATTTTGCCCCGGCGGGCAGCATTCGCGAGGTGACGCTGAACCTGGCCCAACTGGCGGTGGGCAACCTGGGGCGGCTCAGGGCAGGCAGCGTCACCTTGCGCAGCCGCAGCGGCGCAGTGCTGCCGACATGGCTGGATCTTGCATTCATCAAGGCCCAGGTCACCCACCTGGACGTGGGCCAGACCTACCCGGACCTGTTGCAGCACAGCCTGCTGGATGACCCTGTGCAGTCGGCCAGTCGCCAGCAGCTGTTCGTCGATCAGTTGCGCGAACAACTGCCGATGCTGGTGCTGGAGTACTGCCTGCGTCAACGCGAAGGGGTCAGTGCACTGAGTGCCCGGCGGGTCACGGCACTGTGCCGTGGCGAGGAAACCGACGCGGTGCTGCGTCCGTTGGGCCTGTTGCGCGAGGCGGGTGCACACCCTGATGTCGCGCTCAATGCGTACCTGGTCGAGGGTCGCGACCCGCGCCAGGGGCCGTGCCTGCTGTATCGCCCACTGCACCGCGAGCCGCTGCAGGAGTTCAGCTCGCGCCAGGCCCTGTTCGAGCGGTTGTGCGAGCCCGGCGCGCTGCACGACGATCTGCTGGCGCGGCTGCCTGCCAAGGCACAGCCGGTGTACGCGCGTGGCGGGCTGGAGCAGCCGCATACGGTGCGCTTTCTGCCCGGCTCGGACTTCGCTCCCCTTCAGGTGCCGGCCCCGGCGTCGTTCAGCGACGCGCTGATCGACGGCGACCCGCTGGTGCATCTGTACCGTAGCTGCGCCCAGGAACTGGTGGCCCGTGCCCGGGCCGGCTCGCAGTCATCCAGCGAACAGCGCTGGGCGGCCTATGCCGAACTGGGCTGGCTGATGTTCAACACGCTGTTGCCACTGTGCAATGGCCCGGTTGCGGTGGCCGGCTGGCTGGTGCAACTGACGGCAGGCCTGCGCGATACCTTGCAGCAACACCAGAGCGAGGGTGACGGGCAGCTGGCGGGATGGTTGTTCAACCTGGCGCTGACGTTGCTGGCGAGCAGGACCGACACCACCCGGCTCAAGCTCTCAACCCCTGCGCAGAGGGGCGAGTCGCCGCTGGCCCAGGTGCTGGAGCCCGAGTTCGGCCATGCCCTTGCTTCGCCCTCGGGCCAGGCGCTGGACAGCCTGGATTTCAGCTGGGCAGCGGCGGCGGACCGACTGAGCGGCGAACAGCGCGCGCGGCTGGTGCCCCTGCAGCGCGTGCAGGGCCGCGAGGGGCTGGGAGCACCGATCAGCCACGGGCCCTGGCAGGGGTTGTACCTGCATGAGGACCGTCTGTGGGTGGGTGTCAGCGGGCAGGTCTACCCCGTGGTGGAGGAGGATGCCGGGCTGCGAATCCGCGACGCGCAACAGCGTCCCGGGCCCTGGCTGCGGCACGCCGCCGATGGCAGCTGGCAGTTCGACCTGGGCTTGCGCTTGCGTGGCGGCATGCCGCTGAATCGGCGCATCCAGCAGTTGCGCCTGGCCAACCAGGCTCGCGTGGAGGTTCTGCAGAAGGAACTGGACGACTACCAGCCGGTGCGCCAGGCCAGCGCCTTGCAGCTCAAGCGCGATCTGGACGAGGTGGTGAAACAGGAGCCGCAGCCCTCGGCCGAGCGATTGCAGCGCTATGTGGATGACCTGCGACGGCACGGGCAGGGGCTGGCCAAGGCGCGGGAAAGCCATGCGCAACTGAACCAGCTTAAAACCCTGGCAAACTTTCGCGCCCAGCAGGGCAACTACCTGTTCGAGGAGTCCAGCATTACCGTGCAGTTGCTGTACGCCTTGCGAAGCCTGTTCATGCATAACAAGGACGGCATAAACAACCTTCGCGGCGGCCAGGGTCAGGACCGTCTGCGCGAACTGGTGCTGGAAGGCACTTCGCCCACCTATCGGCAACTGGTGGTGCTGCTCGAAGGGGCCAAGACCCTGACCGAGCAGATCATCGACTGCTATCAGGCCCTCGATCGCCTGACCGGGCAACTGCGCCAGATCCTGCCCGGCGGCCCGGCCCAGGCAAGCAGGATCGAGGCGATGCGCGGTGAAGAGCTGTCAGTCCAGGCCTGGCGTTCGTCCCAGATCAACATGCTGGGGGTGTTGGTGCTGCAGGCAGACCGCGGGCACGCCGGAGGCGAGGGTATCTACGAGACGGTGTTGTCTGCCCGATTGGGCTTGCAACTGGAGCTCGAGATGGGCGGGGCGTTCACCGATCAGGAACGGGTGCAGATGCTCGACAGCAGTGTGCGCCACTATGCCAGTGCACTGCAGGGCACCCAGCTGTACAAGGCCTCCAGCGCGGTTTTGCAGGGGGCGGCACAGGTGGAAGAGTACCAGCAGGTGCTGCTGGCCCTGCATGATGCTGCCCAGAAGAGACTGGCCGGGCTGATTCGCGACCTGCCACGCCAACCTTCGGCGCCACCGGCCTCAGGCAGCCGCTCGCGCACGTTGATACGCACCCGCAACCGCGGCGTGGTGGTGGGCCAGCAGCGTCGGCTGGCAGGGGCCGACAGCGACGTGGTGGTGGTGATCGACCCGGTGGAACAGCGCGAGCTGGCCCGCTACGAGGAAACCGCCGAGGCCGGTATCTGGCAGCCGGTGGAGCGCCCCCGCCCAGCACCTGCGCGCGCCACCCAGGCGCAGTTGCCGGGCTTGCTGGAGCGCTCCACGCGGTTGCTGAACGACTCGGCGCAGCAGCTCAGGCGCGCCGTCGCCCAGGCCAGGACCGCCATGCTTCCGGTGGAGATGGAAGAAATCCTGACGCAGCAGGCGCGCCCGCTTGACGAGCTGGCCCGGCAGATCGAACAGGCATTGACTGCCGGCAACGACACCGACCGGTCGGCTGCCGGCCAGGATGCGGCGCTGCAAGCCAAGGCCCTGCTCGAGCAGGCCAAGCATCTGCGTGATGAAGGGCGGCGTCTGCGTGTGCAGATGACCCTGGCACAGTTGCCGACGGTCAGTCGGGTGGCCTACCTCAAGGCCCAGGGCGAGGTCAGCCTGCACAGGCTCCAGCCGCGCAAGCCCACGCGAAAACGCAAGGGCCATGCCCAGGATTTCCTTCAGGAGTACGAAATCCACGACAAGGCGGGGCAGTTGCTGTGGGTGGCGCACTTTCATTACGCGACCCTGGACGCAGAGCCTGGGCTGTACACCGCGGCGCATCTGAAAACCGCCGCACAGCGGTTCGAGGGGGGGCAGTACCAGTTGCCGGCAGACGCCGACAATGAGCGCGTGATCCAGATCTACCGCAGCCAGATCGACAGCCGCTCGGCCCGGGCGCTGTTCCTGGACCTGTAGCGGCGCCCGCGCCTACTACCAAATGACGAGTTGTCCTCTGCCAAAGGGCGATTCGTCAGCCGCCCCGGGCTGCCTAAGATCCGTACACCGCCTGTCGTCATGACAGGCCCGGATCAACAGAGGCCCGAACATGATCTATGCAGCTCCCGGCACCGAAGGCGCCCTTGTCAACTTCAAACCGCGTTACGGCAACTACATCGGCGGCGAGTTCGTTGCCCCGCTGAACGGCCAGTACTTCACCAACAGCTCGCCGGTGAACGCCCAGGTCATCGCCGAATTTCCACGTTCCAGCGCCGAAGACGTCGAGCGCGCCCTGGACGCCGCCCATGCCGCTGCCGATGCCTGGGGCCGTACCAGCGTGCAGGACCGCTCGCGCATCCTGCTCAAGATTGCCGACCGTATCGAGCAGAACCTCGAAGTGCTGGCCATTGCCGAAACCTGGGACAACGGCAAGGCCATTCGCGAAACCCTGAATGCCGACGTGCCGCTGGCCGCCGACCATTTCCGTTACTTCGCCGGCTGCATCCGTGCCCAGGAAGGCAGCGCCGCCGAGATCAACGAAAACACCGCCGCCTACCACTTCCATGAACCGCTGGGTGTGGTCGGGCAGATCATTCCATGGAACTTCCCGCTGCTGATGGCCGCCTGGAAGCTCGCCCCGGCCCTGGCCGCCGGCAACTGCGTGGTGCTCAAGCCGGCTGAACAGACCCCACTGTCGATCACCGTGTTCGCCGAGCTGGTGGGCGACCTGCTGCCGCCGGGCGTGCTCAACATCGTGCAGGGCTTCGGGCGCGAGGCCGGTGAAGCGCTGGCCACCAGCAAGCGCATCGCCAAGATCGCCTTCACCGGGTCCACCCCGGTGGGCTCGCACATCATGAAGTGCGCTGCCGAGAACATCATCCCCAGCACCGTGGAACTGGGCGGCAAGTCGCCGAACATCTTCTTCGAAGACATCATGCAGGCCGAGCCGAGTTTCATCGAGAAAGCCGCCGAAGGTCTGGTGCTGGCGTTCTTCAACCAGGGCGAAGTGTGCACCTGCCCATCGCGTGCGGTGATACAGGAATCGATCTACGAGCCGTTCATGGCCGTGGTGATGAAGAAGATCGCCCAGATCAAGCGTGGCAACCCGCTGGACACCGAAACCATGGTTGGCGCCCAGGCGTCCGAGCAGCAGTACGACAAGATCCTCTCGTACCTGGACATCGCCCGCGAAGAGGGCGCGCAGGTACTGACCGGTGGCGCCAGCGAGCGCCTGGCCGGCGACCTGTCGACCGGTTACTACATCCAGCCGACCCTGCTCAAGGGCCACAACAAGATGCGCGTGTTCCAGGAAGAGATCTTCGGCCCGGTGGTGGGCGTGACCACCTTCAAGGACGAGGCCGAGGCCCTGGCAATCGCCAACGACACCGAGTTCGGCCTGGGCGCCGGGCTGTGGACCCGCGACATCAACCGTGCCTACCGCATGGGCCGTGGCATCAAGGCCGGGCGCGTGTGGACCAACTGCTACCACCTGTACCCGGCGCACGCCGCGTTCGGCGGGTACAAGAAGTCCGGCGTGGGTCGTGAAACCCACAAGATGATGCTCGACCACTACCAGCAGACCAAGAACTTGCTGGTGAGCTACGACATCAATCCGCTGGGCTTCTTCTGACGCCCGATGGCTGTGGGAAAATCTGTTCCAAAGTAGCATTCGACCTGCGCCGGCAACGGTGTATTAATAGACGCACCGCAATCCTGTGGTGCCAGAAGAGGATGGACCTATGTGGAAAAAACCCGCGTTCACTGATCTGCGTATCGGCTTTGAAGTGACCATGTACTTCGCCAGCCGTTGATCCCTCTTGCGCCGGTGCCCCAAGGCACCGGCGCTGCCTTGTGCATCCCCCCTATCGTCTGATTGCAAAACCCTCCTGATGCTTTAGGCTGGCGCTACCTTAAAAGAACAAGAAGGCGTCGCATGAGCCCGAACCTGAGCCAGTTGCGTAAATTCGTCTCTCCGGAAATCATCTTCGGTGCCGGCTGTCGGCACCATGTGGCCAATTACGCCAGGACCTTCGGCGCGCGCAAGGTACTGCTGGTCAGTGACCCTGGCGTGATCGCCGCCGGCTGGGTCGGCGACATCGAGGCCAGCCTGCAGGCGCAGGGCATCGATTACTGCCTGTACAGCGACGTGTCGCCCAACCCGCGGGTCGAAGAGGTCATGGCCGGCGCCGAGCGCTATCGCAGCGAACAGTGCGACGTGATCGTGGCCGTTGGCGGCGGCAGCCCGATGGACTGCGCCAAGGGCATCGGCATCGTGGCGGCCCACGGCCGGCACATCCTGGAGTTCGAAGGGGTCGACACCATCCGAGTGCCGAGCCCGCCGCTGATCCTGATCCCGACCACCGCCGGCACCTCGGCCGACGTGTCGCAGTTCGTGATCATCTCCAACCAGCAGGAACGCATGAAGTTCTCCATCGTCAGCAAGGCGGTGGTACCCGATGTGTCGCTGATCGACCCTGAAACCACCCTGAGCATGGACCCGTTCCTCTCGGCCTGTACCGGCATCGACGCGCTGGTGCATGCCATCGAGGCGTTCGTGTCCACCGGTCATGGACCGCTGACCGACCCCCATGCCCTGGAGGCAATGCGCCTGATCAACGGCAACCTGGTGCAGATGATCGCCAACCCGCAGGACATCGCCCTGCGCGAGAAGATCATGCTCGGCAGCATGCAGGCCGGGCTGGCCTTCTCCAATGCCATCCTCGGGGCGGTGCACGCCATGTCCCACAGCCTGGGCGGGTTTCTCGACCTGCCCCACGGTCTGTGCAATGCGGTGCTGGTCGAGCATGTGGTGGCCTTCAACTACAGCGCCGCCCCCGATCGCTTCAAGTTGATCGCGCAGACCCTGGGTATCGATTGCCGCGGGCTGAACCACAATCAGGTCCGCCAGCGCCTGGTCGAGCACCTGATCGCGCTCAAGCACGCCGTGGGCTTTCACGAAACCCTGGCCTTGCACGGGGTGGGCAGCAGCGACATTCCGTTCCTGTCGCAGCATGCGATGGACGACCCGTGCATCCTCACCAACCCGCGGACCTCGAGCCAGCGTGATGTCGAGGTGGTGTATGGCGAGGCCCTCTGAGCCTGGCGCGAATGCGCTGGCCGGGCTGCTGGGGCTGAGCAACCACACTGTTCGCAAAAGCCACTACCCGGAACTGGCGGCGCGCCTGGACGAGCTGGAAACCGAGCGCAAGCGCTATTCGTGGCTGTTCGAGCATGCGGTGCACGGCATCTTCCAGGCCAGCCTCGACGATGGCCTGCGCGCCGCCAACCCGGCGCTGGCGCGCATGCTGGGGTATGCCGACCCCCAGGCGGTGCTGTTTTCCCGGCGTGACCTGGCCAGCCACCTGTTCGTGGGCGGCCAGGCCGAGTTGCAGGACATTGCCCAGGTGCTGCAGCGCGAGCAGGCCCTGCTGGGTTACGAAACCCAGCTGCGACGCAAGGACGGCAGCAGCATCGATGTGCTGATGAACCTGTTGCTGCGCCCGGACGAGGAGGGCGTGGTCGAGGGGTTCGTCGCCGACATCACCGAGCGCAAGCTGGCGCAGGAGCGTCTGCAGCAACTCAACGACGAGCTGGAGCAGCGCGTGGCCGAGCGTACCCGCCAGCTGATGGAGGCACGCGATGCGGCCCAGGCGGCCAACCGCAGCAAGGACAAGTACCTGGCCGCCGCCAGCCACGACCTGCTGCAACCGCTCAACGCTGCACGCCTGTTGATTTCGACCCTGCGCGAGCGCCAGTTGCCGCAGGCCGAGCAATTGCTGGTGGAGCGCGCGCACCAGGCGCTGGAAGGCGCCGAAGACCTGTTGAGCGATCTGCTGGATATTTCCCGGCTCGACCAGGCGGCAATCAAGCCTGACCTTGACCTGTACCTGCTGGACGATGTGCTGGCGCCGCTGGCCTCGGAGTTCCAGCCGGTGGCGGCTGCCGAGGGCCTGGGCCTGCGTTTGCGCAGCGGGCACCAGGTGATCCGCACCGATGTGCGGCTGCTGACGCGGATCCTGCGCAACTTCCTCAGCAACGCCTGCCGCTACACCGAACAGGGGCGCATCCTGCTGGGGGCGCGGCGGCGTGGCGACTGCCTGCGCCTGGAGGTCTGGGATACCGGGCGCGGCATTGCTGCGCAGCGCCTGCAATCGATCTTTCTCGAATTCAACCAGCTCGATGTGGGCCGCGCCGCCGATCGCAAGGGGGTGGGCCTGGGCCTGGCGATCGTCGAGCGCATTGCGCGGATCCTCGATTACCCGGTACGGGTGCGCTCCTGGCCGGGGCGCGGTTCGGTGTTCAGCATCGATGTGCCGCTCTCCACCGAACGTCGTTGCCCGCCGGTGCTGGCGCCAGCACCGCTGCCGAGCGTCGGCGACCCGCTGCCGGGGCGCCGCCTGCTGGTGCTGGACAACGAACTGAGCATCCTGCAGAGCATGGCCGCCCTGCTGGCCCAGTGGGGGTGCGAGGTGCTGACCGCGACCGACCGCGAGACGGCATTTCAGGTGTTGCAGGGGCGCGCGCCGGAACTGGTGCTGGCGGACTTTCACCTGGACCACGGGGTGACCGGCTGCGAAGTGGTGCGCGACCTGCGTGAGCATTTCGCGGTGACTATACCCGCCGTGATGATCACCGCCGATCGCAGCGACCAGAGCCGCCGTGCGATGCAGCGCCTGGGCGCGCCATTGCTCAACAAGCCGGTCAAGCCGGGCAAGCTGCGTGCGGTGCTGAGCCAGCTGCTGGGCGAGGCGGGCGTGCGATAAACAGCGAGACTACCCCCGCGGACGAGTTTTTTTGCTATAAAGGCCGCCCTCAGGGGAGCGTTGACGCTCGTTCGAGGGGCATTTCGGACAAAACCACCTTCATTTGTATTGCCCCTTGCGAAACTCGGCCTTAGACTGCCGCCCCCTGTAAATTGAGTGCCGGATGGTGCTTGAAGAATTGCGCCGCCGGCGAGCTGTTCGCCGGTAGCACCCGATCGCCTAAATGCACGTATTTTTTATAGAGAAATCAATGACAAAGGAAAAGTTGCTGGCCATGCCGGCCGATGACTACATGAACGCTGAGCAGCATGCCTTTTTCACCGAGCTGTTGCAGTCGATGAAAGTGGAGATCCATGAGCGCATCGAGAAAAGTCGTGTAGCCATCGAAAGCCTGGACACCCCTGCTGATCCTGCCGACGCCGCCTCGGTCGAAGAAGAGCGTCACTGGCTGGTCAACACCATCGACCGCGACCAGCGCCTGCTGCCCCAGCTGGAAATTGCCCTGGGCCGCATCAAGGACGACAGCTTCGGCTGGTGTGAAGACAGCGGCGAGCCGATCGGCCTCAAGCGCCTGCTGATCAGCCCCACCACCAAGTACTGCATCGAGGCGCAAGAGCGCCACGAGCAGCTCGACAAGCACCAGCGTCAGGCCTGACGCCCGCTGTCGTACCAGCAAGCCCCGGGTTCACAGCCCGGGGCTTTTGCGTTTCTTTGCCTTGCATCAAGCAGGAGGGTCTTACATCCAACGAAGCATGGATAATGGCCTTGTAGTGGCGTTTAATGGGGGCACAATAACGACACTGCGGGAACCATTGTTATGATGCGAGAAGGATCTCTGCCTGGCACGCTGGTGCCGCTGCAAGGTACGTCCACTGGCGCCCGGCGCTGGTCGGGCACGGCGCTGCAAAGCCTGGTGCTGGTGGTGTTGCTCAGTGCCATGGCGTTTGCCGATGTGTCCTTCTACCTGTGTCTGCCATTGGCCTTGCTGGCCCTGTGGCTGCCGTTGATGCGCAAGCGGCCGGCCGAGGTGGTGAGCGAGCAGGACCCGCTGGGCGACCTGACCCGAGACCTGGCCCAGGCCACCAGCCACAACGCGCTGTCTGCCGCTGGCGTTGCCCATGCGGTGCAGCAACTGGCCGACAAGCTGCAATCGCAACTGGTTTCGGCGGCGCAGATCGTCAGCAGTGCCGAAGTCATGATCGGTACCGAGAAAGCCACTTCGCAGCTCAGCCAGCAGGCCCTGGGCGCGGCCCGCGAGGCCCACCACAGCAGTGCTGCCGGCAGAACGGTGCTGGCCGAGTCGATCCAGCGCATGCACCAGCTCAGCGCCCGTGCCAACGACAGCCGCGAACTGATCGAGGCGCTGCACCAGCGCAGCGAAGACATTGCCCGGGTTACCCTGGTGATCCAGACCATCGCCAGCCAGACCAACCTGCTTGCATTGAACGCGGCCATCGAGGCCGCGCGCGCCGGCGAACATGGTCGTGGCTTTGCCGTGGTGGCCGATGAGGTGCGTGGCCTGGCCGGACGTACCGCCAGTGCCACCGAGGAGGTCGGCCTGATGGTGGCCGATATCCAGCAGCGTACCGCCCAGGTGGTGGAGCAGATCCGTGAGTTGTCCGATGACCTGCACCAGGGGGTGGACCAGGTCGAGCACACCGGCGAGCAACTGGACGCCATCGCCGGGCTCGCCGCTGGCGTCGAGCAGCAGATCGATGCGATCGCTGCCGGTACCGAGACCAACCGTACTCAGCTCGACAGCCTGTTCCAGGCCGTGGCGCAGATGCGCAGCGACCTGGTGGTGAGCGACCAGCAGACCCAGCGCCTGGCCCAGGCAGCCGTGCAGATGGAAGGTCAGGCCGAGCGTATCAGCGAGCGACTGGCCGAGGTGGGGCTGGATGACTACCACCAGCGCGTATACGACCTTGCCCGCCAGGGGGCCCAGAAAATCGCCGAACGCTTCGAGGCCGACATCGCCCAGGGGCGCATCAGCGTCGATGCTCTGTTCGATCGCCAGTATCAGTTGCTGCCCGGTACCCGCCCCGCCCGTTACCGCACGCGTTTTGACGACTACACCGACCAGGTACTGCCCGCGATCCAGGAGCCGCTGCTGGCCCAGCATGAAGGCCTGGTGTTCGCCATTGCCTGTACTCAGCAGGGCTATGTGCCGACCCACAACAGCGCCTTCAGCCAGCCATTGACCGGCGACGAGGCGACCGATACCGCGCACAACCGCAGCAAGCGCAAGTTCGACGACCGCACCGGTATCCGTTGCGGCAGCCATCAGCAACCGGTGCTGCTGCAGACCTATACCCGTGACACGGGCGAGCTGATGCATGACCTGTCGGTGCCGATCCAGGTACAGGGGCGCCACTGGGGTGGCTTGCGCCTGGGCTATCGACCCCAGCACAGCGTGATTTCCTGAGCCGGATTTGTTGCGCTTGATGCAAAACAGCTATGCCGGGGATAGCTTTTTCCCGCAAGGGGCAGGGGTTTATCATCGCCTCATCGTTAGGCTGCTAATTAAATTCCGGAGGGAATCATGCAGTGCAAGGTCGATGTGGCGGTGATGATCGGCAGTGGCGTTCCCATTTCGCTGCGTTCGGTGGGCATGCGCGTGTGCTGGGTGGTGCTGGTCAACGGTGAGCGCAGAGGCACCGCGTTCGCCAGCCGTGACGAGGCACACGCCTGTCGCGCCGCCTGGCTGGCACAGTTCGATGGGCAGGGGCTGGACGCCTGTCAGGCCGGGTAGGCGCGGGGCCTGGCCTCGAGGGTCCTTGCCAGGGCGCAGGCCTCCCCGTGATGTCGGCGAAAGCCTTTCACCCGGCCCGTGGCAGACTCCGTGATATGGAAAAAACCTACGCCAGCCGGCACTACAATGTAGCGCGGCCGGGTTTTGCCGGATGCGCTCCCGATATTTTTTGATACTTCTAGTGTATTGCCCACTCGACGTGTTTCGGTGTTTTCGTGCATATTCGCTTCCCTGTGCAGTGAACATGTTCGTCCAGAGGTCCTTCGTTCTGGGATCTTTCTTTCAGCTATCGCATTTTTTCAGCGAGCACGCTGTCAGAGAAATCGGTTGCACTTTGGGAAATGGCTGTTTGTAGCCGCCGGTTATCAACTGGCAGGGCACGACGTGTTTTCCTTCGCAGCCTGGTGTCTGTGCGTACGAACAACCCTGGCACTGATCCACTAGTCTTTCAGACTTCAAATTGAAAACCGGGACCTTCGCGGCGCAGTGCCGCCTGCGAGGTGGCGGGGTGATGCTGGTTTTGAGGAATTAATCATTGGCAGTCAGTAATCTGGATATGCACGCCCTCTTCGTGTTGGGCGACCTGCGGGCCAAGTTGGTCAAACAGTTTCAATCGCGCTTCGTCTACGTGACCGAACAAAGTGCCGAAGGTATCTACCTTGCCGAGATCGATACCGAAGAGGCCCTGGTGGTCGATGACAAACAGCGGCTTGAACTGAAAGTGGGCGATCACTTTCGGGCGGCGGTATTGCCCAGCCGCGAAGGTGGCAAGTTGGAGATCCGCTTTCGCGACATCAAGCTGACCGTCTACGAACTGGGCGATTATGCGTTCGTGACCGTGCCCGAAGGGCATGGCATCGTGTTCCGCGAGGGGCAGACCGTGGTGATGGTGTTTGCTGCCCACGAGCAGATCAAGGAAGGCCTGACCAAGACCCTGAAGGCAGCCACGGCCAAGGCCGCCAAATGGCGCAAGGGCGAACTGACCTTCAAGGCCAGCGAGTGAGCAGTACCGCTGCGGCGTCGGGGCGTGCGCGCTTCCACGCCGAGCATCAGGCCCGCGCCCAGGCCCAGGCCCTGGAGTGGCTGGCACAACGCGCGGTGCTGCAGGGCGCCTGGTTGAACTGGGTGGCAGGGCAGCTGTATCAGCTGAGCCCGCCGGAATATGCGGCAATGGTGCGCCGCGAGCTGCAGGTGTTGGCAGCTCGATAGGGCCAGGTGTCAGTGCCCGGTATCGCGCCCGCGGCCACTGCTGACCTCTTCGGGTACGTCATCCCCGGCCATGCGCTTGCGAAACAACCCGGCCCGCGCCAGCAGCAGGGTGGTCACCGGCACGGTGATCGACAGCAGGATCGGGATCAGCCAGGCGTGCAGTACGGGCGAGTGCTTGAGGCCGGAAAAGTACAGGATCGAAGCCATGGCCACGCACCAGGTGCCGAAGGTCGACGCCAGGGCGGGCGGGTGCATGCGCTGGAAGAAGGTCTTCAGGCGCAGCAGGCCTACCGCGCCGCTCAGGGCGAACAGGCTGCTGACGACCAGCAGCACAGCCGTGACCACTTCAAGCCAGAACGGCAATTCGACGGTCGAGTTCATTCGATCACCTCGCCACGCAGCAGGAATTTGGCCAGGGCAAACGAGCCGACAAAGCCGAACAGGGCTATCAGCAGCGCACCTTCGAAGTAGGTGTCGCTGGCGTAGCGGATACCCAGCACCAGCATCATCAGCATGGCCAGAATGTACAGGTAGTCCAGCGCCAGTACCCGGTCCTGTGCCGAAGGGCCTTTGAACAGGCGCACCAGGGTCAGGGCCATGGCCAGGGCAAAGATGAACAGGCTGGCGAGAATGGCGTTGGCGAGCAGGCCAGTCATTCGAAAATCTCCATCAGCGGACGTTCGTAGGTGTGCTTGAAGTGGTCGATGAACTGCGTTTCATCGTCCAGATCGAAGACATGCAGCAGAAGGATGCTGCGGTCCAGCGCCAGCTCCGACCAGATGGTGCCGGGAATGACCGTGGTGATCATCGACAGCGCCGCCAGGCCATGGGCATCGCGCAGGTCCAGCGGAATACGGATGAAGCGCGAGCGTGGCGGCCGGCCACCGGCCTGCCATACGCTACGGGCAACCTGCAGGTTGGACATCACCACATCGCCCCCCACTCGCAGAATCAGCCGCACGATGGTGCCCGGCTTGCGTATGCGCACCGGTAGCGGACGCAGCGGCGCCATCAGGATGGGTGCCAGGATCGCCAGCAGTGCGCCAAGCAGCAGGTTGCCGGCACTCAGCGAGAGGTTGAGCAGCAACCACAACCCCCAGAGCGAAAGCGACAGCAGTGGTGCGGGAAACAGGCGCTTCATGGCTGCACCTGCCCGGCAATCGCCTCGCTGGTGGGGCCGGGCACCGGTCGCGTGCCGAGTACCGCATTGACGTAGCTGGCAGGGTCCTTGAGCCCGGCCGCCGTGTCCTGGGTGTAGCGCAGCAGTGGTTCGGCGCGCACGCTCAGCAGCACGCACAGCCCCAGCAGCAGCACGATGGGAATGCACTCATTGCGCCGTAGCAACGGCGAGGGGCGCTCCTGCGGGGTCCAGAAGCGCTGGATGCCGACACGGGTCAAGGCGATCAGCGATGCCAGGCCCGAGAGCACCAGCAAGGCCACCAGGCCCCAGCCGGCTGCAGACAGCGGCTGGTCGACCGGCACGCCCAGGCCGTTGGGGTTGAACAGGGCGCTGATCAGGCTCAGCTTGCCGATGAAGCCGGACAGCGGCGGCATGCCGATGATCAGCAGCGCGCAGGCGATGAAGCTCAGGCCCAGGAATGCCATGGTCCAGGGAATCACCTGGCCGATCACCGCCTTCTGTTCATCGTCCAGGTTGATGCCCTTGGGCGGCTGCAGCGATTCCAGGGGCGAGGGCAGCGCATCGGTGTCGTCTTCCAGCGGGATCTCGTTGGCCGAGCGCGAGCGCTCGATCAGCTCGGCCAGCAGGAACAGCGCGCACAAGGCCAGGGTGGAGCTCACCAGGTAGAACAGTGCGGCGGCGGTCAGCGCCGCCTGGCCGAAGCCGATGGCGGCCAGCAAGGTGCCGGCCGAGACCAGGATGCTCAGGCTGGCCATGCGCTCCAGGCGTTGCGCCGCCAGGATCGACAGCGCCGCGCAGCCCAGGGTGGCCAGGCCACCGATGACCAGCCACTCGCCGCCGAAGAACGCCGAAGCGCCGGCCTGACCGGAGAACAGCAAGGTCCACAGGCGCAGCACGGTATAGGTGCCCACCTTGGTCATGATCGCGAACAGTGCGGCAACCGGGGCGCTGGCCGACGAGTAGGCCGGGACCAGCCAGAAGTTGAGCGGCCAGATACCCGCCTTGGCCAGAAAGGCCGTGGCCAGAATCGCCGCGCCGGCATGCAGCAGGCCGCGGTCGGCCTCGGGCACCAGCGGAATCTTCAGGGCCAGGTCAGCCATGTTCAGGGTACCGGTGACCCCGTAGAGCATCGCAGCCCCCACCAGGAACAGCGAGGAAGCGAGCAGGTTGATGGCAATGTAGTGCAGGCCGGCCTTGACCCGCGCACGACCCGAGCCATGCAGGATCAGGCCGTAGGAGGCGGCCAGCAGCACTTCGAAGAACACGAACAGGTTGAACAGGTCGGCCGTCAGGAAGGCGCCGTACAGGCCCATCAGCTGGATCTGGAACAGGGCGTGGAAGCTGGCGCCTGCACGGTCCCAGCGCGCGGTGGCGAACACCAGCGCGCTGACCCCGACGATGCCGGTGAGTACCAGCATCAGTGCCGAAAGGCGGTCGAGTACCAGCACGATGCCGAAAGGTGCCTGCCAGTTGCCCGGCAGGTACACGCCGATCGAGCTGGCCTGGCCCTGCTCCTGCACCCACAGCAGCAGGCAGATCGAAATACCCAGCCCGGCCAGGCTGGAGATCAGGTTGATGCGGGCCTTGAGCGGCCGGCGCTTTTCGCCCAGCAGCAGCATCAGTGCGGCGGTCAGCAGCGGCAGCAGAATGGGCGCGACGATCAGTTGGTTCATCACACTCATTCTTTAGGCTCCCGGCCATCCACGTGGTCGGTGCCGGTCAGCCCGCGCGAAGCCAGCAGCACCACCAGGAACAAGGCGGTCATGGCGAAGCTGATGACGATGGCCGTCAGTACCAGTGCCTGGGGCAACGGGTCGGTGTAATGGAGCAGGTCCTGGGGTACGCCGTCCTTGATGATCGGCTCCTTGCCGATGAACAGGCTGCCCATGCTGAAGATGAACAGGTTGACGCCGTACGACAGCAGACACAGGCCCATCACCACCTGGAAGGTCCGTGGGCGCAGGATCAGCCACACGCCTGACGCGGCGAGCACACCGATGGCAATTGCAATCACTTCTTCCATCAGGCGGCTCCCGGGTTGACGGTGGGTTTGGGCTGGCTGCTCGGCCGGTGGCTGCGCACCGACTGGTGGGCCAGTGCGGTGAGGATCAGCAGCGTGGACCCGACCACCACGGTAAAGATGCCCGTGTCGAAGAACAGGGCGCTGGCGACATGGATGTCGCCCAGTATCGGCAGGTCAAGGTGCGCGGTATGCGTGGTCAGGAACGGGTAGCCGAGCAGCATCGCCCCGGCCCCGGTGAGGGTTGCCAGCAGCAGGCCGGTGCCCATCCAGCGCAGCGGACGCAGGCTCATCTGGGCTTCCACCCACTGGGTGCCGGCGACCATGTACTGCAGGATGAACGCCACCGACATCACCAGGCCGGCGACGAAGCCGCCACCGGGCTGGTTGTGGCCGCGCATGAACAGGTACATCGAGATCACCAGCGCGATCGGCAGCAGCAATCGCACCAGGGCGGCGGGCACCATCATGAAGCCCAGCGCGGTATCGGCGGCCTGACGCGGGTTGACCAGGTCGGTGACCACGTCCGGCGCCAGCAGACGCTGCTGGGCAGGCAGCTGGATGCTCTCCTTGGGCGGACGGAAGCGGCGCAGCAGGGCAAACACGCTCAGTGCCACGGCCACCAGTACGGTGATTTCACCCAGGGTATCGAAGCCGCGGAAGTCAACCAGCATCACGTTGACCACGTTGGTGCCGCCACCCTCGGGCAGCGCGCGGCTCAGGTAGAAGGAAGAAATCACGTTGGGTGTCGGGCGGGTCAGCATTGCGTACGACAGCAAGGCCATGCCACCGCCGACCAGCACCGCCAGCAGCAGGTCGCGCAGGCGGCGTGCCACAGCGCGCTCCTTGCTGCCGGGCAGGGGCGAGATGTCTTCGATACGCCGTGGCAGCCAGCGCAGGCCCAGCAGGATCAGCACCGTGGTGACCACTTCGACCACCAGTTGGGTGAGTGCCAGGTCCGGCGCCGAGAACCAGACGAAGGTGATGCAGGTCATCAGGCCGCAGACGCTGACCATGGTCAGGGCCGCCAGCCGGTGGTATTTGGCCTGCCACGCAGCGCCGATGGCACAGATGATCGCGATCAGCCAGAGCATCACGAATACACCTGAGCCCGGGATTTTTGGCCGGTCGCCCCAGCTCAACCCGGTTTGCAGCATGGGCAGCACGCCGGCGAGCAGGGCGATGAGCACCAGCATGAACAGCTGCTTCTGCAGGCGGCGGGTGGTGAACAGGCGCTCGAAGCGGCGCGCCACACGCATCAGCAGCACCTGGCCGTGTTCGAAGAGGCGCTTGCCATTGAACAGCTCGATCAGCGGCGGGTAGAGGAAGCGCCCGCGCTTGAGCTGATTGCGCAGCACCAGGTAGAGCACCACGCCGCCGCACATGGCGATCAGGCTCATGATCAGTGGTGCATTCCAGCCGTGCCAGATGGCCAGGCTGTACTCGGGCAGCGTGCCACCCACCACCGGCAGTGCGGCAGCGGCCAGCAGCGGGCCCACCGACTGCGCAGGGAAGATACCCACCACCAGGCAGGTCAGCACCAGCAACTCGACCGGCGCGCGCATCCAGCGGGGCGGCTCGTGGGGGGTATGGGGCAGGTCGGTGGCCGGCGGGCCGAAAAACACGTCGACGGTGAAGCGCAGCGCATAGGCGACGCTGAAGGTGCCCGCCAGGGTCGCGATGATCGGCAAGGTGGTTTCGACCCAGGCCGTGGAACTGATGAACACGGTTTCGGCGAAGAACATTTCCTTGGACAGAAAGCCGTTCATCAAGGGTACGCCGGCCATCGAGGCACTGGCGACCATGGCCAGGGTGGCGGTGAACGGGATCAGCCGGAACAGCCCGCTGAGCTTGCGGATATCGCGGGTGCCGCTTTCATGGTCGATGATGCCGGCGGCCATGAACAGCGAGGCCTTGAAGGTGGCATGGTTGAGAATGTGGAACACCGCCGCTACCGCTGCCAGCGGGCTGTTCAGGCCCAGCAGCAGGGTGATCAGGCCCAGGTGGCTGATGGTCGAGTAGGCCAGCAGGCCCTTGAGGTCGTTCTGGAACATGGCCGCATAGGCGCCCAGCAGCAGGGTGCAGGCCCCTGCGCCGCTGACGATCCAGAACCATTCTTCGCTGCCGGCCAGCGACGGCCATAGCCGGGCCAGCAGGAACACCCCGGCCTTGACCATGGTGGCCGAGTGCAGATAGGCCGAGACCGGCGTGGGCGCGGCCATGGCGTGGGGAAGCCAGAAGTGGAAGGGGAATTGAGCGCTCTTGGTCAGGGCGCCGAGCAGGATAAGGGGAAGCAGAATGGGGTAGAGGGCATGACTGCGAATCAGGTCACCGGCGGCCAGGACCTTGTCCAGGTCATAGCTGCCCACCACATGGCCGAGCAGCAGTACCCCCGCCAGCAGGCACAAGCCACCGGCCCCGGTGACCATCAGCGCCATATAGGCGCCGCGCCGTGCATCGGCACGGTGGTGCCAGTAACCGATCAGCAGGAACGAGAACAGGCTGGTCAGTTCCCAGAAGAACACCATCTGGATCAGGTTGCCAGAGATCACCAGGCCCAGCATGGCACCCATGAACGCCAGGAAAAACGCGAAGAAACGCGGAACCGGGTCCTGGGGTGACATGTAGTAGCGCGCATACAGCGACACCAGGGTGCCGATGCCCAGCACCAGCAGCGAGAACAGCCAGGCGAACCCGTCCATGCGCAGCACGAGATTGAAGCCCAGGCTCGGCAGCCACAGAAATTCTTCACGGATGACGCCGCCATCGGCAATTTGCGGGTACAGGAGTGCGACCTGCACGGTACCGACCAGCGCGACAAGGCCGGCCAGAAGTGATTCGCTGTTACGCGCGTTGTGCGGCAGTACAGCCGCCAGACAGCTGCCAACAAACGGCAGAAGCAGTAGAACTATCAAGGACATAGATTTCTAATCTGCAGAGGTTTGTAAGGGATCATACGTGGCGCCCCGTCGATCACCAACACGCAAGCTGTCGCAGAATCCTACTTTTGCGCCTCATCAACGCGTTTTTTTATAACAGTTTTTTACAAGAATTGTGCCGCTATTGCAGATTACCGGTCCGTTTGTTGCACCTGTTGATCGTCATCGCTGGCGCCTAGGGGCTCGCCACGGCGTTTGATCTTCAGTTCGCTGACCACCACCGCGATCACGATCAGTAGCCCGCCGAGCAGTGCGATGCCCGGCAGACGCTCGCCCGCCAGGCGGCCGACGATACCGGCCCATACCGGCTCTGCAGCGTAGATCAGCGTAGCCCGGGTGGGCGAGACTGATTGCTGGGCCCAGTTCATTGCCACCTGGATCACCGCACTCATGGCGCCCAGGCCGACGGCACTGCCCAGCAGCAGCCAGGAAAAGTCCGGCAGGGCTTCCCGGGTGGGCACCACCATCATGAACGACAGCGCCGACGCGGTAGCCAGTTGCACCACGGTCACGCGGCGCACGTCGACCTTGCCGGCATAGTTGCTGATCAGAATGATCTCGGCTGCGATCGCCACGGCGCCGATCAGCGTGGCGATTTCGCCGGGGCTGAACTGCAGCGAGCTGCCACTGGGGCCGGCCACCAGCATCAGTCCGGCGAACGCCAGGCCAATGCCCAGGCTCGGCATCAGCCCCGGGCGCCGGCCCAGCACCAGCCACTGCAGCAGCGGTACAAAAGGTACGTACAAGGCGGTGATGAATGCCGACTGGCTACTGGTGATGGTTTGCAGGCCCACGGTCTGCAGGCCGTAGCCCAGCATGATCGAGGCGCCGATCAGCACGCCGGCCTTGACTTCGAACCAGGTCAGGCCGGACAGCGCACGCGCACTGAACGCTCCGACAAACAGCGCCGCCGCTGCAAAGCGCAGGCCGACGAAGAACATCGGGCCGCTGACGGTCATCACGTTATGCACCAGCAGAAAAGTGGCGCCCCAGAGCATGGTGATGAACACCAGCACCAGTTCGGCCTTGCTCAGGCGCAATGAAAGGAAGAGGGATCGGGCAGTGGTCGGCGAGGTCATGGGCTTGCACACGTGGGGCGAGCGACGCACAATGCGTCGGAAGGTGGGCAGTATACTGCGCAAGCCATGTGAGTGAGCAATATAGTGCACAAAGATTCCAGTCAGCGGGCCTCCGTGCTTCAGCACGTGAGCCAGAATATCCGGCGCCTGCGCCATGCGGCAGAGCTGAGCCAGAGCGCCCTTGCAGAAAAATCCGGTGTCAGCCGACGCATGCTGGTGACAATAGAAGCGGGTGAAAAGAATGTCAGCCTGACCACCCTCGACCTGATCGCCGAGGCCTTGTCGGTGGCGTTCAGCGACCTGATCCAGGCACCTGACAGCCGTGACCCTGATCGCATCAACGAACTGGCCTGGGCCGGTGTGCACCCCGGCAGCAAGGCCGTGTTGCTGGCCAGTTCCAGGGCCAGCCGCGAGGTGGAGTTGTGGGAGTGGCGCCTGGAGCCGGGCGAGGTGTACCCGGCCGAGGCCGATTTCGACGGCTGGAGCGAACAGATCTACGTGTTCGAGGGGCGCCTTACCCTGGTGATAGAAACGCAGGAACATGTGCTGGCGGCTGGCGATTTCTACAGCTTCGCCAGCAACCGCATGCATGCCTACCGCAACGATGGCGACGTGGCGACGCGCTTCGTGCGCAACGTGGTGATCTGAAGGCCTGTCAGCGCCGATTGGCGTCAAGCCACTCCTGGGTGGAGACCACCTGCGCGTAGGCGAAGGCCAGCGATGCCATGTACGCCGCGTGGGCCTGGGCCGCCGGTACGACCACGCCGTTGAATTCCAGGTCGCGGGTGGCGCAGGCATCGTGCACCACCGTGGTGCCATAGCCCATGTCCGAGGCGGCCCGGGCGGCGGCATCGATGCACATGTGGCTCATGCTGCCGACCAGGGTCAGGCCGGTAATCTTGTGCTGGTCGAGCAGGGCCTTGAGGTCGGTGCCCAGAAAGCTGTTGACGTTGTGCTTGAGCACCACCGGCTCGCCCTCGCGAGCGGCTGCTTTCGGATGAATCTGCGCGCCTTCGGAGCCCGGAGTGAAGAAAGGTGCATCGGCGGACTCGAACTCATGACGTACATGGACCACCAGGTCGCCGTTTTCGCGGGCAGCCTGGATGATCCGTGCGGCGTTGTCGGCGGCCGCATCGGCGCCGTGCAGCGTCCATTTGCCGCCGGGGAAGTAGTCGTTCTGGATGTCGACGATGATCAGTGCCTGTTTGCTCATGGTGCAGTCCTTCAGGAGAATGGTTGTGACGTGCTGATAGTTATAGGCTTGTGCGACAGGCTTGCGCATTGGCGCGACCGACAAATTGGCGGGAAAAACTGACAATGGATGCAATCGGCGATCAGGTCGAGATCGGTATTCTGGTTTACCCAGGTGCCCAGATGGCGGCAGTGCATGGCCTGACCGACCTGTTCGCGGTGGCCAACCGCATGGCCGCGGACCTCGGGGCGCGACGCAGCCCGCTGCTGCGGGTGTGCCACTGGGCCGAGATGCCGGGACAGCCGCTGGCGGTGAGCTTCGACAGTCACCCGCAGGCGCATCACCGCCCGCGAGTGATGATCATCCCGCCCAGCCTGACCGAGGAGCCGGGCCCCGACCTGATCGATCGCTTCTGCAACGACCTGCGCCAGTGGCACCGCGAAGGCGCGCTGCTGGTGTCGGTGTGTGTCGGGGTGTTCTTCATTGCCGCCAGCGGCCTGCTCGACGGTCGCTCCGCCACTACTCACTGGAATTTTGCCCAATCGCTGGCCGAGCGCTTTCCCCTGGTCAAGGTCGAGGCCAACCTGCCGTTGCTGGAAGATGGCGACATCATTACCTCGGCCGGATTGATGGCCTGGACCGAGTTGGGGCTCAAGCTGGTCGAGCGCTTCCAGGGGCAGACCCTGGCGGCTGAGACGGCGCGATTTCTCGCGGTGGCGCCAGTGCATGCCATGCCTGGGCCGGGCAGCGTGTTCAGCCCGCGCCTGGACCATGGCGACGAAGCGGTGCTCAAGGTGCAGCACTGGCTGCAGAGCACGGGGGCGCGGGAGGTCAACCTGGCCTTGATGGCCGACTGCGCAGGGCTCGAGCAGCGCACCTTCCTGCGGCGTTTTCGCAGCGCCACCGGCCTCAAACCCACCGAGTACTGTCAGCAGGTGAGGGTAGGGCGCGCTTGCCGGATGCTCGAGTTCACCAACCGCAGCATCGACCAGATCGCCTGGGGTGTTGGCTACCAGGACCCTGGTGCGTTTCGCAAGGTCTTCCACAAGGTCACAGGGCTTGCGCCAGGCGAGTACCGCAAGCACGTGGTCGGGCCTGCGGGCTGATCCTCCTTTGGTACCGCACCGCTGCCCTTGCGGTGGATTGCTGCTTATTATCCGGTCTCCCGGGAAAGGAGATACCGATGCACGAACAACAACCGGCACCTGCCTGCGACGACATGGCGGATGTACTGATCATCGGGGGTGGCCTGAGCGGCGCCTTGTTGGCGGCGCAATTGCTGCGTCGCCCCGGACGCCGGCGCCTGCTGGTGGTCGAGCCGCGTGGGGAGCTGGGGCGTGGCGAAGCCTACAGCGCTACCGAAAACGGTCATACCCTCAATGGCAATGCGGCGCGCATGAGCGTCGATCCGGACAATCCCGATGACCTGACCCACTGGCTGCAACAGCAGATCGATGCCGGGCAGTGGCCCGAATCCGCCGAGCAGGGCGTGCCGGTGGCCGAATTGTTCCCGCCGCGAGGTCTGTTCGGTCGCTATGCCCGCCAGCGTCTGGCAGAGGCCGAGCGTGTCGGCGCCAAGGCCGGCTCCACGCTGGAGCATGTGTGTACCGAGGTGGTTGACCTGCAGGTGCACGATGACAGGGTTCAGGCGCAATTGCAGGATGGGCGCCGGGTGCAGGCGCGCCAGGCGGTGCTGGCTACCGGCATGTTTGCCGCGGCGCGCACGGCGCAGGTGGGTGAGAACAGCCTCAACGCCGCAGCCATCGACCCCTGGGACGTGGCCGCCATGCGCACGATCGACCCGCAAGGCACAGTGTTGATCATCGGTTCCGGGCTGACCATGGTCGACACCCTGGTGTCGTTGCAACTGGCCGGGCATCGTGGGCCTGTCGAGGTATTCTCGCGCCACGGGTTGTGGCCCCACGAGCGCCGTCAGCCACCGCCCTGGGAGGATTTTCTCGAGGCGGACCCTTCGCTGCGCAGCCCGCGCCAGTTGCTGCGTGCGCTGCGCCGGCAATGCAGGCTGGCGTTGGCCCAGGGCATCGACTGGCAGGCCCCGCTGGACACTGTGCGGGTGCATATCCCCAGGCTGTGGAGCCAGGCCAGTGACCGCGAACGCCGCCAGTTCGTGCGCCATGTGCGGCCCTGGTGGGAAAGCCATCATCACCGTTCGCCGCCCCAGGGTGCAGCGCTGCTGGAGCGGTTGCGCCAGGAGGGGCGCCTGCATATTCATGCGGCCTCCCTGCAGAGGGTCGAACCGGCTACCGGAGCCGGGGTGGGGGTGCGTCTGCGGTTTCGCGGCGAGGCCCAGGCGACGCGGGTTGAGGGTGCCGCACTGGTCAACTCCACCGGTATCGAATATGACTGGCGGCGCGTGGCACGCCCGCTACCGCAAGCGTTGTTGCAGCGCAGGCTGATCCGGCCAGGGCCGCTGGCCCTTGGAATTGATGCCGACCCGCAGGGCGCAGTGGTCGATGCCGATGGCGCGGTCAGTACGCGCCTGTTTGCGATGGGCCCGCCGCTGCGTGGCCTGTGGTGGGAAAGTACTGCCGTCACCGATGTGGCGTTGCAGGCCAAGGGATTGGCTGCTCGTCTGACGCGGGAGCCTGAGTCATCACCGTAATGATATTTTTGTTATATAAATATGAAAATTGATAATTAATGGTTCTATGCGTGTTCGTGCACTATAGATGCACGACTACTCCACGCATTCAGGAAGCGCCTGGCCATGACCACACTCCCGCTGTATTTCGACTACGCCGCCACGACACCCGTCGACGAGCGAGTCATTCAGGTAATGGTGGAGTGTCTGGGGGTATCCGGGCGTTTTGGCAATCCGGCTTCCAGCTCCCATCGGTATGGTCAGCAGGCACGCCTGGCGGTCGAGCAGGCACGGTCCCAGGTCGCCGGCCTGGTAGGGGCGCGGGCCGACGAGATCATCTGGACGTCGGGTGCCACCGAATCCAACAACCTGGCCCTCAAAGGGCTGGCTCAGGGCCGCACAGGTGGGCATGTCATCACCAGCCGCATCGAGCACAAGGCCGTGCTCGATACTGCCCGACAGCTCGAGCTGGCAGGCATCGAGGTGACGTGGCTGAGCCCCGATGCCCAGGGGTTGATCACTGAACAGGCGGTATCGGCGGCGCTGCGTGACGACACCTTTCTGGTATCGCTGATGTTGGTCAACAATGAACTGGGCACCCTGAACGATGTGCAGGCCATCGGCGAGCGGGTGCGCCGCCACGGCGCATTGCTGCATGTGGATGCCGCCCAGGGGGCAGGCAAGGTGCCTATCGACCTGTCACGCTGGCCGGTGGACCTGATGTCGTTTTCGGCGCACAAGGTGTATGGGCCCAAAGGGATCGGTGCGCTCTACGTCGGCAAGCGCGCCGCGCCGCTGCTGCAGGCACAGATTCACGGTGGCGGGCACGAGAACGGATTGCGCTCGGGCACCCTGGCCACTCACCAGATTGCCGCCATGGGCGCAGCCTTCGCACTGGCCGGGCAGGTGCAGCAGCAGGAAGTTGCACGTATGCACCGGTTGCGTGAGCGGCTGCTGGAGCAGCTGGCCGATATTCCCGGCCTGGGGCTCAACGGCAGCCCTGTCCAGCGCATCCCTCATACGTTGAGCCTGACCTTTGGCGGTGACGGTATCGATCTGCAGGCGCTGGCCCGTACGCTGGCGTTTTCCTCGACGTCGGCCTGCAATTCGGCCAGCAGTGCGCCTTCGCATGTGCTGCTGGCGCTTGGGCATGACGAGCGTGCGGCACGGCAGACGTTGCGTCTGAGCCTGGGGCGCTATACCCGCGAAGAGGATATCGACGCCGCTGCCGGTGCCATCCACGCAGCGTTACACAATGTGCCTTTCTGGGCGGTTGCCCACGGTTGAGTGCTGCTTCATTATCGTCCACCAGAACATTGGTCGCGGTGGTGGCACAACATAATGAACAGTCAGCCTGGAATGCAGGAAGCAGTAACCGCGCGCCTGGCGCGCATGCGTGCAGTGATGAACCGCGAAGGGGTCGATGCACTGCTGGTGCCCTCGGCAGACCCGCACCTGTCCGAATACCTTCCAGGCTACTGGCAGGGGCGCCAATGGCTGTCCGGGTTTCATGGCTCGGTGGGTACGCTGGTGCTGACGGCCGATTTTGCCGGGCTTTGGGCCGACAGTCGTTACTGGGAGCAGGCCGAAAAGGAGCTGGCGGGTAGCGGTATCGCGTTGATGAAGCTGATGCCGGGTCAGCCGGGGGCCCTTGACTGGCTGGCAGAGCAGGCGCCCGCAGGCGGCACGGTGGCAGTAGACGGTGCGGTGATGCAACTGGCGTCGGCGCGGCAGCTGCAGGATCGCCTCAGGGTGCGCAATGTGCGCCTGCTCAGTGACAGGGACCTGCTGGCACAGGTGTGGCTGGAGCGGCCTGCGTTGCCAGGCAGCCCGGTTTACCAGCACCTGCCGCCGCACGCGAGCGTCAGCCGTGCCGACAAGCTGGCGCAACTGCGCACAACGCTCAAGGAGCGCGGCGCAGATTGGCATTTCATTGCGACGCTGGATGACATCGCTTGGCTGTTCAACCTGCGTGGCAGCGACGTTTCATACAACCCGGTATTCGTTTCCTTCGCATTGATCGGTCAGCATCAGGCCATTCTGTTCGTGGCATCGAGCAAGGTCGACAGCGCTGTGCGCGAAGCACTTGAGTCTGACGGGGTGCAACTGCGCGAGTATGAAGCAGTGGGCAGCGCGCTGGCAGGCATCGAGGCGGGCAGTGTCCTGCTGGTAGATCCGGCACGGGTGACCAGCGGGTTGCTGGCCAACCTCGGTGCCCAGGTGCAGCTGCTCGAAGGCATCAATCCAAGCGTTCTGTCCAAGTCGAGAAAGAGCGAGGCGGACCTCGTTCATATCAGGCAGGTGATGGAACAGGACGGTGCGGCGTTGTGCGAGTTCTTCGCGGACTTCGAAGCCGCACTGGGGCATTCGACCCTTACCGAGGTCAGTGTTGACACCTTGCTCGGCGCAGCCCGGGCTCGACGTCCCGGTCATGTGTCCCCAAGCTTTGCTACCATTGCCGCCTTCAACAGCAATGGGGCCATGCCGCATTACCGCGCCACCGACGCCTCGCATGCGCTCATCGAAGGTGATGGGCTGTTGTTGATCGATTCAGGTGGGCAGTACCTGGGAGGGACCACCGACATTACCCGTATGGTGCCCATCGGCACGCCAAGCCTGGAACAGAAGCTGGATTGCACGCGGGCGCTCAAGGGCATGATTGCACTATCCAGGGCGCGTTTTCCGCGGGGCATTGCCTCGCCTTTGCTCGATGCGATTGCCCGAGCACCGTTATGGGCCGAGCATGTGGATTACGGGCATGGCACCGGCCACGGCGTCGGCTACTTCATGAACGTGCACGAAGGGCCCCAGGTGATTGCCTATCAGGCCTCGCCTGCACCGCACACAGCCATGCAGGCCGGCATGATCACTTCCATCGAGCCGGGCACCTATCGGCCTGGGCAGTGGGGCGTGCGCATCGAGAACCTGGTGTTCACCCGGGATTCGGGCAAGAGTGGTTTTGGTGACTTTCTTGAATTCGAAACGCTGACCTTGTGCCCTATCGACACACGATGCCTGTTGCCTGAGCAACTGGGCAGCGAAGAACGCGAATGGCTCAATGATTACCACCGCACGGTGCGTGAACGGCTTTCGCCACTGCTGGCAGGTGCTGCTCTGCACTGGCTGGAACAAAGAACCGAAGCTGTCTGATCGGGCACATGAAAAAGGGCAACCTGCGGGTTGCCCTTTTTCGTTACTTGCAGATGACGATCATGCTTCGGCTGGTGTAGCCGGCGGGGTTGAGACCGAAGGGGTAGTCCCCTGGCTCGTCTTCGCCATCGCCAGACTTGGCGACGACTTTGTAGCCTTTGGTGCCGCAGGAACTGGCGGCCTTGGCGTAGCACTTGTTCCATGAAGACGACAGGCCCGAGCAGTTGATGTGCATGCCCTTCTTGCCGTGTTTGACCTCAGTTTTGGCGTTCGCCGCACAGCCAGCAATGGCCAGAATGGCTAGGATGAGCAAAATTCGTTTCATTCCTGTCCTTACAAAGAGTGTCGGGTCTGCAAGCCCGAGACGGTTACCTGCGCCTCTTCCTGATGCCTCTCGCGTCCTTGTCTTAAGTTAAAACTTCAAGCAGTGCATTGAATTACAGCTTAAACAGGGTGCCATGGCGACACAATGACAAAAACAGGTTCAAATGGAAATATTTCTCAAATCAGTCGGCTGGCACCAGTGGTGGGCTTTCCCTGCGCATGGACAGTGTGGCACCCACCGAGGCAGTAATGATCGCGGCGATGGCCAGCCATTGCGCCATGCTCAACACTTCGTTGAGAAACAGTAGTCCCGACAATGCGCCGAATGCCGGTTCGATGCTCATCAGTGTGCCGAAGGTTCGGGCGGGCAGGCGTGTCAGGGCCACCATTTCCAGGCTGTACGGCAATGCTGTCGACAGAATGGCCACGCCAATCGCCACGGGTAGCAGGGCAGGGTTGAGCAGGGCGCTGCCGGCATGAACGATGCCGATCGGCGCAACGAACAGTGCGGCAACCATGACGCCAAGTGCGGCGGTCTGAATGCCGTGCTCGGCCCCGGCTTTCTGCCCATATAGAATGTAGAGTGCCCAGCACACGCCGGCGCCCAGTGCGTAGCCGGCGCCTACCAGGTCGATGGCCGCCCCGGTCTGCCCGATGGGTATCAGCAGCAACAGGCCGACCACTGCCAGACCGATCCATACGAAATCCATGGCCCTGCGCGATGCGTACAATGCCACGGCCAGCGGGCCGGTGAACTCCAGGGCAACGGCGATACCCAGCGGGACACTGCGCAAGGACATATAAAAGAGAAAGTTCATGCCGCCCAATGCCAGCCCATAGATGATGACCGACTTGAGGGTGCTGGAGGTGAAGCGCGCGCGCCAGGGGCGCAGCAGCACCAGCATGATGAGGCTGGCGAAAATCAGGCGCAGCGTTGTGGTGCCTTGCGCACCTACCAGCGGGAACATGCTTTTTGCCAGCGAGGCGCCGGACTGGATGGATGCCATTGCAATTAGCAGCAGGCCAATGGGGAAGAGGCTGGAGGCCAGGCTGCGGGGGTGGGTGTTCATTGTTGGAGTTGCTTCCTTATATAGAGAGAGGCGTGTGGCCTGGCGTCTATGATGCGCAAGGAGGCGAAGATGAGCAATATAGTGCGCAACTTTCTTTGTTCATCGAATATCGCCAATTAACCCTTGACGCGCGATTTAATCTCTCTATAATTC
>NZ_DLNW01000021.1:0-51671 GCF_002478435.1 Pseudomonas sp. UBA7500
GTCGCGCTGGCGCGGGCGGCCCTTGAGCAGGGTGGCAGGCCAGGCCACGCTGCCCTGCCCGGCTGCCCGGGCACGCCCGCGCGGGCCCCGGTCGAGCTTGCCTGCACGGGGCCTGGCATCCGCCGCCGGGTGCGAGCGCGGGCGGATGCTCAAGGCTTTTTTGGCCAGCGCGGTACCTCGCGCCGAGCGCCCACAGCCACCGGCTGGCCTGGCAGCTCACCCCACTGGCCACTGCCCTGGGGCTCGCTCGACGGGCTCGATTGCCCCTGGGGCTGAGCGTCCGGGCGAGGCGGTTGCTCGGCGGGCCGGTCATGGCGCCGATGGCGCAAGGCAAACTCTGCCACCGCCTCGATATCCTCGGCCTCGATGCCCGGTGCACTGCGCCAGGCCGCATGGGCACGGGCGGCACGCAACCAGACCAGGTCGGCGCGCAGGCCGTCGACCCCGGCCTCGAAGCAGCGCTGGGTGATCTGCGCCAGGGCCTGGTCATCCAGGGCAATCTGTTCCAGGCGTTCGCGTGCCTGCTGGCAGCGCTGGCGCAGCTCGGCCTGGGCATCGGCCCACTGCGCGCAGAACGCCTGCGGGTCGCTGTCGAAGTCCAGCCGGCGGCGGATGATCTGGCCTCGCGCCTCGGGCAGCGGCTGGCCCTGCAGGGCCACATTCAGGCCGAAACGGTCGAGCAACTGCGGACGCAGCTCGCCCTCCTCCGGGTTCATGGTGCCGATCAGCACGAAGCGCGCACTGTGCCGATGGGAAATGCCATCGCGCTCTACCCGGTTGGTGCCGCTGGCAGCCACATCCAGCAGCAGGTCGACCAGGTGATCGGGCAGCAGGTTGACCTCGTCGACGTACAGCACGCCGCCATCAGCCCTGGCCAGCACACCCGGCGAGAACTGCGCGCGGCCCTGCCCAAGCGCAGCATCCAGGTCCAGGGTGCCGACCAGGCGCTCCTCGGTGGCGCCCAGCGGCAAGGTCACGAAGGGCCCCTCGCCCAGCAGGTCGGCCAGGCCCCGGGCCAGGGTGCTCTTGGCCATGCCGCGCGGGCCTTCGATCAGCACGCCGCCGATCCTGGGGTCGATGGCCGTCAGGCACAGCGCCAGCTTCAGGTCGTGGGCGCCGACTACGGCGGCCAGCGGAAAATGTACGGGTTCGCTCATGTCTGGCTTATTCCTCTGCGTCCAGCAGTTGCTCTTCCAGGGCCTGGCGGTACTCGCCCGGTGCCTGCCACAGCCCGCGCTGCTGGGCCTCCAGCAAACGTTCGGTGATGTCGCGCAGGGCCTCGGGGTTGTGCTGGCGGATAAACTCGCGGGTCGCGGCATCGAGCACATAGGCCTCGGCCAGCGACTGGTAATGATGATCGTCGATCAGGTGCGTGGTGGCATCGAAGGCGAACAGGTTGTCGACCGTCGCAGCCATCTCGAACGCGCCCTTGTAGCCATGGCGCTTGACCCCGTCGATCCACTTGGGGTTGAGCGCGCGCGCACGGATCACCCGGTTCAGTTCTTCCTTGAGGGTGCGAATGCGCGGGCGATCCGGCTGGCTGTGATCGCCGTGGTAACTGGCAACGCCGGCGCCGGCCAGGCTTTCTGCCGCCGCGAGCATGCCGCCCTGGAACTGGTAGTAGTCATTGGAATCGAGCAGGTCGTGCTCATGGTTGTCCTGGTTCTGCAGCACCGCCTGCACCTGGCTCAGGCGCCGGGCAAAGGGTTCGCGCGCGGCGGTGCCGTCGTCCGAGGCGCCATAGGCATACGCGCCATGGTTGAGGTAGACCTCGGCAAGGTCTTCACGGCTGTGCCACAGACGGCCGTCAATGGCGTTCTGCACCCCGGCGCCGTAGGCACCGGGCTTGGAGCCGAACACCCGCCAGCCCGCCTGGCGCTCGGCCTGCTCGGGGCTCAGGCCAGCGGCCAGCAGTTCGGCACGCTCGCTGCGCACCTTGGCCGCCAGGGGGTTGAGGTCATCCGGCTCATCCAGTGCCGCCACGGCCTGCACCGCCGCGTCGAACAGCTTGATCAGGTTGCCGAACGCATCGCGGAAGAACCCCGAAACGCGCAGGGTCACGTCTACCCGTGGGCGATCCAGCAGGCTCACCGGCAGGATCTCGAAGTCGTCCACCCGCTGGCTGCCGCTGGCCCATACCGGGCGTACGCCGAGCAGGGCCATGGCCTGGGCGATGTCGTCGCCGCCGGTGCGCATGGTGGCCGTGCCCCATACCGACAGGCCGAGCTGGCGCAGGTGGTCGCCGTGGTCCTGCAGGTGGCGTTCCAGAATCAGGTTGGCCGAGGCGAAACCGATGCGCCATGCCGTGGCGGTGGGCAGGTTGCGCACGTCCACGGTGTAGAAGTTGCGGCCGGTGGGCAGCACGTCCAGGCGCCCGCGGCTGGGCGCCCCGCTCGGCCCCGCCGGCACGAAACGCCCGTCCAGCGCCGCCAGCAGGCCCTGCATTTCGGCCGGGCCGCAGGCATCCAGCTGCGGCGCCACCTGGGCCCGCAGCGCCTGCAGCACGGCCTCGACGTCGGCGCTGTGCTGGTGGCTGGCCGGCGCCCCGTCGAGGGTCTGCTCGATCAGGCGGGCGGCATACAGTTCAAGCCGCTCGCGGGTGTCGCCGTTGGTCCGCCAGGCCTCGCTGCTCACCTGTGCCAGGCTGGGCGGCCGTGGCCCTTCCCAGGCAAGGCCCAGGTCGCAGTCCAGCGGGTCGAAGCCCAGCCCCAGGCCGCGGGCCAGGACGCGCAGCAGGCTGGCATTGGGGCCGCGCCCATCACCACGTTCCACCCGCAGCAGGGCCAGCAGCGTGTCGATCCGCAGGCGCCCGTCCGGCGATTGGCCGAACACATGCAGGCCGTCGCGAATCTGCGACTCCTTGAGGTCGCACAGGTAGGTGTCCAGGCGCGGCAGCCACACCGCCGCATCGTCCAGCGCGCCTTCCAGCTGCAGCTCGCGGTCGATGTGGTTGTCGCGCACCAGGTTGAGGATGTCGCGCTGCAGTTCACGGGCCCGGCGCGGGTCCAGCAGTTGCGCCTCGTAGTACTCGTCGGCCAGCAGTTCCAGGTCGCGCAACGGCCCGTAGGTTTCGGCGCGGGTCAACGGCGGCATCAGGTGGTCGATGATCACCGCCTGGGTGCGGCGCTTGGCCTGGGCGCCCTCGCCCGGGTCGTTGACGATGAACGGGTAGATGTTCGGCAGCGGCCCCAGCAACGCGTCCGGCCAGCACCCGGCTGACAGGCCGACGCCCTTGCCCGGCAGCCACTCCAGGTTGCCGTGCTTGCCCACGTGGATCAGCGCATCGGCGGCATAGGCGTGGCGCAGCCAGAAGTAGAACGCCAGGTAGCCATGCGGCGGCACCAGGTCGGGGTCGTGGTACACCGCACTGGGGTCGACCTGATAACCGCGCGCCGGCTGGATACCGACGAAGGTCAGGCCAAGGCGCAGGCCGGCGACCATCATGCGCCCGCTGCGGAACATCGGGTCCTGCTCCGGCTCGCCCCAGCGCTCGCGCACCGCCTGCTGGTTGGCCTGGGGCAACAGGGCGAAGGCGGCGCGGTAATCGTCCAGCGCCATGCTCTGCGCACAGGGGCGCTGGTCGAGCGTGTCGAGGTCGTTGCTGACCCCGCCGAGCAGGGCCTGGATCAGCGCCGTGCCACTGTCTGGCAACGGCCCTACCGGGTAGCCCTGGGCCTGCATGGCGCGCAGGATGTTGAGCGCCGCCGCCGGGGTGTCCAGCCCCACACCGTTGCCGATGCGCCCGTCGCGGGTCGGGTAGTTGGCCAGAATCAGCGCCACGCGTTTTTGCGGGTTGTCCAGGCGCGCCAGCTCGCACCAGCGCCGGGCCAGTTCCGCAACAAAATCCATGCGTTCCAGGTGCGGCTTGTAGCACACCACGTCCGACTGGCTGCGTTCGCTGCGCCAGGCCAGGTCCTTGAAGCTGATCGGTCGGCTGATGATGCGCCCGTCCAGTTCCGGCAGGGCAATGTGCATGGCCAGGTCGCGGGCCCCCAGGCCCTGTTCGCTGGCCTCCCAGGCCGGCTGGTTGTCCTGTGCGCAGATGGCCTGCAGCACCGGGATGTCGCGCCGGAACGGGCGCAAATGCGGCTGCTGCGGGCTGGACTGGGCGAAGCCTGTGGTGTTGATGATCAGGGCCGCGTCGACCTGGTCCAGCCATTGCTCGACCTGGTCCAGGCAGGCTGCCTCCTTGAGGCTGGCCACGGCAATCGGCAGCGGGTTGAGCCCCGCGCCTTGCAGACGCTCGCAAAACGCATCGATGAACCCCGTGTTGGCGGCCTGCAGGTGCGAGCGGTAGAAGATGATCGGCGTCACGGGCTGGCCGGGCTGCCACAGGGCACGCCAGCTGTCCACGCTCGCCTGGGGGTGTTGCGGGTGATAGACACTGGTGCGCGGCAACTGCTGCGGCTCGTCCCAGTGGTAGTCGCGGCCCAGCCATTGGCTGGCCAGGCACTGGAACAGGTTCAGCGCATTGGCCTTGCCGCCCTGGCGCAGGTAGTGCCACAACCGTTCGGCCTGGGCAGCGGGCACCGTGCTCAGGCTGGTCAGCTCAGGGTCCGGGCGGTCGTCGCCCGGCACCAGGATCAGTTGCACGCCCCGCCCCGCCAGCGCCACCAGTTGCTCCACGCCATAGCGCCAGTAGCCGATGCCGCCGTGCAGCGACACCAGGATGACCTTGGCATGGCGCAGCACTTCGTCCACATACAGGTCGACCGAAGCATGGTTCTGCACCTGCATCGGGTTGGCCAGGCGCAGGCTGGGGTAGTCGTCCGGCAACTGCTGGGCGGTTTCGGCCAGCAGTGCCAGGTGCGAATCACCGCTGCAGAGAATCACCAGGTCGGCGGGGGTCTGGCCGAGGTCGGCGATGCTGTCGTCCGGCACAAAGCCGCCGGGCTGGGTCCGCAGCAGGTGCATGGGTCAGGCGCCCAGTGCGGCGCGCAGGCTGGCTTCGAGTTGCACGGCGTCTAGGTCCTGGCCGATCAGCACCATGCGCGTGGTACGTGGCTCGTCGCTGCGCCAGGCGCGGTCGAAGTGCTTGTCGAAGCGCGTACCCACGCCCTGCACCAGCAGACGCATCGGCTTGCCCGGAATGGCCGCGAAGCCCTTCACGCGCAGGATGCCGTGCTGCACCACCAGTTGGGTCAGGGCATCGAGCAGCAGGCTTTCGTCGGCCTGGGGCAACTCGATGGAGATGGAGTCGAAGGCATCATGGTCGTGATCGTCGTGGTCGTCATCGCCGTCATGGTGCGAATCGTGGTGGGTACGACGCGCGTCGATGTGCTGCTCGGACTCGGCGCCCAGGCCCAGCAATACGTCCAACGGCAGGCGGCCGCTGCTGGCCTCCACCACCTTGACCGCAGGCGGCAGTTCCTCGGCCACCTCGGCGCGCACCCTGGCCAGGTCGTCGGCAGCGATCAGGTCAGCCTTGTTCAGCACCACCAGGTCGGCGCTGGCCAGCTGGTCGGCAAACAGTTCGTGCAGTGGGGACTCGTGGTCCAGGTTCGGGTCGAGCTTGCGCTGGGCGTCCACCTGGTCGGGGTAGGCAGCGAAGGTGCCGGCGGCCACGGCCGGGCTGTCGACCACGGTGATCACCGCATCGACCGTGCAGGCGTTGCGGATTTCCGGCCACTGGAAGGCTTGCACCAGTGGCTTGGGCAGCGCCAGGCCGCTGGTTTCGATGAGGATATGGTCCAGGTCGCCACGGCGCGCCACCAGCTCGCGCATCACCGGGAAGAACTCTTCCTGAACGGTGCAGCACAGGCAGCCGTTGGCCAGCTCGTAGACGCGCCCGCTGGCTTCTTCCTCGGTGCAGCCGATGCTGCACTGCTTGAGGATCTCGCCATCGATGCCCAGCTCGCCGAACTCGTTGACGATCACCGCGATGCGGCGGCCCTGGGCGTTGTCGAGCATGTGCCGCAGCAAGGTGGTCTTGCCCGAGCCGAGGAAGCCGGTAACGATGGTGACGGGGAGTTTGGCCAGTGTTTTCATGGGGGTGCCCTTGGCAGGATGGCGGGCATGCAGGACGAGAGCCGCAGGAGCCTTGCTGCCTGAGCGCATTCGCCACCGGATCACCCCGCCCGGTTGAAAGTCGGAAACTGTTCGAGGCAGGTCTCCTGGCTCGCGCTGTGCCGGCACGCCTGCCGGCAGCATCGACGCCTTCCCGCCCGGGGCAGTGGCACGGCCGATGCCGTTCAACGCTTACAGTTGCGGGGGCAGCCACGGCTTGAACCGTATTCCCGTCTTAGCTGCAGCCAGGGCCGCAGAACCTCGAAGCGGCTAGGCTACGCAGTGGTCCGGGGCAGGTCAACCGCTGTATTGACGGATGCCGGCGCGCGTGATTTGCTAGCCGCATTCGTTCGGGTGCCTTTTTACAAGGTGAAACGGGAAACCGGTGCGTCAGCCGCTTCTGCAAAGAAGCAGCGACAAATCCGGTGCTGCCCCCGCAACGGTAAGCGAGGAAAGCGTCTTTACCACTGTGCCAGCTGTGCGGCATGGGAAGGTGACGCCCTCAGGCTGAGCATGCTGCCAGCCCTCGCAAGCCCGGAGACCGGCCCGATACAGTCATGACAAACCCGCGGTGGGCGGGCGCTGTTGAACCCCTGGGCGAGCTTCGCGCAGGGGTTGGCCGCGCTTGCCTGTTGCCGATAGCCCCGACGACACGACAACAGCAAAAAGGAACGCGCCATGCCCATCAGTACCGCCAGCCAGCCCCTTGTCACCCCCACTACCCTCAGCCAGCGCCTGGCCGTCGCCATCGGTGCCTCGCTGCTGGGCCTTTGCCTGGTCTACTTCGCCGGCTTCTCGCACATCGAGACGGTGCACAACGCTGCCCACGATACCCGCCACAGCGCCGCGTTCCCTTGCCACTGAGACCTGCCCCGATGATCAAGCGCATTGCCCGCACCGCAGGCTTTACCGGCCTGCTCGCCGCCCTGCTGCTGACCCTGCTGCAAAGCTTCTGGGTCGCACCGCTGATTCTGCAGGCCGAAACCTACGAGAACCCGGCACCGGCCGCCCAAACCCATGAGCATGCCGACGCCGCGGGTGAAGGCCACCACCACGATGCCGAGGCCTGGTCGCCTGAAGACGGCTGGCAGCGCGTGCTGTCGACCACCGGTGGCAACCTGGTGGTGGCGGTCGGCTTTGCCCTGATCCTGGCTGCGCTGTACACCCTGCGTGCGCCGGGCCGTACCGCCACCGGCGCAGCCTGGGGGCTTGCCGGGTTCGCGGTATTCTGCCTGGCGCCCACCCTCGGGCTGCCGCCAGAGCTGCCGGGCACTGCCGCCGCAGACCTGGCGCAGCGTCAACTGTGGTGGGTGGGCGCCGCGGCTGCCACTGCTGCCGGCCTGGCCCTGATCGTGTTTGCCCACAACTGGCTGCTCAAGGCACTGGGTGTGGCATTGCTGGTTGTTCCGCACGTGATCGGTGCGCCGCAGCCGGAGGTGCACGAGAGCCTGGCGCCGCAAGCACTGGAGGCGCAGTTCAAGGTGGCGTCGCTGTTGACCAATGCCGCGTTCTGGCTGGCCCTGGGCCTGCTCAGTGCCTGGCTGTACCGTCGCCAGCCAGCCTGATGCAGCTGTATGCCGGGCTGGGCTGTCGTCGCGGCTGCCCGGCCCGCGAACTGGCTGCCCTGCTCCAGCAGACCCTGTTCGCCCATCACCTGCCCGCCTCTGCCCTCGCCGGGCTGGCCAGCATCGACCTCAAGGCCGACGAGCCCGGCCTGCATGAACTGGCCAGGCAACTGGGGTTGCCGCTGGTGTTCTTTTCGGCCGCGCAACTGGCCCCCTTCGAAAGCCGCCTGAGCCACCGTTCGCCCACGGCGTTCGCCCTCAGCGGCTGCCATGGGGTGGCCGAAAGCGCCGCGCTGGCCCTGGCCGAGCAACGCGGCGGCGCCAATGCCGCACTGCGCCTGCCACGCACCGTGCAAGGCGCCGCCACCCTGGCATTGGCCTGGGCCCCGCCGTTTGACGGATAATGCCGCGCAGTCTTTCCAAGGATTCATCATGACCGTCTATTTCATCGGTGCCGGCCCGGGCGACCCCGAGCTGATCACCGTCAAGGGCCAGCGCCTGATCCACAGCTGCCCGGTGATCATCTATGCCGGCTCGCTGGTGCCCGCCGCCGTGCTCGAAGGCCACCGCGCCGAAACCGTGATCAACAGCGCCGAACTGCACCTGGGGCAGATCATTGAGCTGATGCGCACGGCCCACGCCAACGGCCAGGATGTGGCCCGCGTACACAGCGGCGACCCGGGGCTGTACGGTGCGATCGGCGAACAGATCCGCCACCTGCGTGAACTGGGTATCCCGTTCCAGATCATCCCCGGCGTGACCGCCGTGGCTGCCAGTGCCGCCCTGCTCGAATGCGAGCTGACCCTGCCGGACATCGCCCAGAGCGTGATCCTGACGCGCTACGGCGACACCTCACCGATGCCGCCGGGCGAATCGCTGGGGAGCCTGGCCAGCCACCAGGCAACCCTGGCCATTCACCTGGGGGTCAAGCACCTGGCCAGAATCGTCGAGGAACTGCGCCCGCATTACGGCAGCGACTGCCCGATCGCCGTGGTGCACCGCGCCACCTGGCCAGATCAGGACTGGGTGCTGGGCAGCCTGGACGACATCGTGCAACGGGTGCAGGCCAAGGGCTTTCGACGCACCGCACTGATCCTGGTGGGCCGGGTATTGGGCAGCGATACCTTCAGCGAGTCGGCGCTCTACCGCGCCGGGCATGCGCACCTGTACCGACCTTGACGGCCACTGACGGCCGCCCTCCCGGCCCGATGCCCGGCGCGTTCCCATGGGCGCGCCTGCCGATTCAACAGCCTCTGCAGGCGACAACCGGCCCAGACGATAGGAAATCGGCTACAGAACTTTCGAGCGCCTTGTAAGAAAAATCCTCTAATCGAACTGATTTCTTCCTCACTTCTATACTGGACGTACTCCTGCTGAGCGTTTCCACGTATCTTGGCCGCCTTGCCAGAGCCTGGGCAGGCGTCGCCCCGAACGGTTCGGGG
Source organism: Pseudomonas sp. UBA7500 (assembly GCF_002478435.1). NCBI lineage: Bacteria > Pseudomonadati > Pseudomonadota > Gammaproteobacteria > Pseudomonadales > Pseudomonadaceae > Pseudomonas > Pseudomonas sp. UBA7500. Next base: position 9,014 of record NZ_DLNW01000021.1, read on the forward strand.
CCTGGATCACCTCTCTGACAAGGAGTTGCGCGATGCCCAAAGTCTTGATCGTTGATGACCACACCACCATCCTCTTCGCCATCCGCACCCTGCTGGAGCGCGATGGCTACAACATCGTCGGTGAAGCCCGAGACGGCGCCAGTGCCGTCGAACTGGCGCGCAAGCTGCAGCCTGACGTGGTGATCCTCGATCTGGGGCTGCCACGCCTGGATGGCCTGAGCGTGCTGGAGCGGCTCAGCCAGTTGACCAACCCGCCACGCATCCTGGTACTGACCGGCCGCCCACCCCGGCTGTTCGCCCGCCGTTGCATCGAGTCCGGTGCCTCGGCATTCGTGCGCAAGGACGAAGACCTCGATATCCTGAGCGCCGCCCTCAAGGCCGTGCTCAACGGTTACTCCTACCTGCCCGATGCGTCACGCTTCAACGACCGGTCAAGCTCGGAACTCCAGCGCCTGGACAAGCTGTCCAACCGTGAGTTCGAGGTGCTGCGCCAGTTGGCCAAGGGCGCCAGCAATGGCGAAATCGCTACGGCGATGATCCTCAGCGCCAAGACCATCAGCACCTACAAGACCCGCATCATGGAAAAGCTCGGGGTGGTATCGCTGGTTGAGTTGATCGATGTGGCCAACCGCAACGCACTGACCTGAGCCGCCCATGACCAAGCGTTGCCTGCCTGCCCTGCTGCTCGCCTGCCTGGTGCAGTGGCTGGCGATAGGCGCCATGGCACAGGAGCCGGGGGTTGCCCGCCAACTGCTCGGGCGCTCGGTCAGCAGCAGTGCGCCACCCCCGCTGACCCTCGCCGAACGTCGGTGGCTCAAGCACAAGCAGGTGCTGCGCCTGGGCACCTCGGCGCCGGACTACCCGCCCTTCGACATCAATGTGAGCCAGCACGACTATGAAGGGGTCAGCGCCGACTTCGCCGGCCTGATCGGCGAGCAGTTGAAGATCCCGGTGCAGGTGCTGCAGTTCCCGAACCGTATCCAGGCCATCGCCGCCCTGCACAGTGGCCAGATCGACCTACTGGGCAGCGCCAACGGCTACGAAGCCGCCGACAGCGCACTGGTGATGAGCCAGCCCTACGCCGACGACCAGCCGATCATCGCAACCCCCGTCGGCGTGACCCATGACCCTGACGACCCGCTCGACGGGCTGACGCTGTCGATGGTCGAACACTACCTGCCACCGCCGCTGGTCCGCCAGCTCTACCCCCGGGCAAACCTGCAACTGTACGCCTCGACCATGTCGGCCCTGTCGGCGGTGGCCCTGGGCCAGGCCGATGCATTCATCGGCGACGCGATCAGTTCCGACTACCTGATCGGCAAGAACTACCGCGAAAGCCTGCAGATCTCCCACTACGTCAAACCCCAGCGCTCTTCCTTCGGCTTTGCCCTGGTGCGCGAGAACACCGCGTTGCTGGACCTGGTGAACAAGGCATTGGGCAGCATCACCGACAGCGACCGGCTGAACGTGATGCGCCGCTGGACCAGCGGCGTGAGCAGCATCCTGCTCAACCGGGCGGACATCGCGCTGACCGACGAAGAGCGACACTGGATCGCGCAGCATCCCAGCGTGCGCGTGGTCATCAACAAGTACTTCGCGCCCCTGAGCTTCTTCGACGAAAACCAGCACTTTCGCGGCATCACCGCCGACGTGCTGGCGCAGATCAGCCTGCGCAGCGGGCTGAAGTTCCAGATCATCGAGACCGACTCGGTGCCCACCATGATCAGCATGGTCGAACAGGGCGAAGCCGAGGTCGTCGGCGCGCTCAACTATGGTGAGCAGCGCGCCAGAACCCTGGCCTTCACCCGCCCCTACCTGGCCAACCCGCGGGTGCTGGTGACCAGCGTGCGCGATACATCGATCCGCCACCCCGACCAGCTCGACGGCAAGCGCCTGGCGATCATTCGCGGTACACCGGTAAGCGCCGAACTGCGCCAGCGCTATCCCGCCATCAGCCTGATCGAAGTCGACGACCCGCTGGCACTGATGGAGTACGTGGCCCAGGGCCGCGCGGACGCGGCGCTCAGTTCGCAGATCAACGCCGCCTACTTCATCAGCCGCATGTTCAAGGACCGCCTGCGCATCGCCACCCTGCTGGACGACACCCCGGCCCTCGCGGCCTTCGCCACCGAACGTTCTTCGCCACTGCATGCGATATTGGAAAAATCCCTGCTCAGCATCCCGCCCGAGCAGATGACCCAGCTGGTCAATCGCTGGCGCATCAATGCCCTGATCAGCGACACGCCCTGGCGCAACTACCGCTCGCTGGTGCTGCAGATTCTGGGCATCGCGGTGGCGCTGGTGCTTGCCATAGCGTTGTGGAACCGTTACCTGCGCAAGCTGATGCAGCAACGCGCCGAGGCCGAGCAGGCCCTGCAACTGCAGCTGCGCATCAGCGAACACCTGCTCGAAGAGCTGCATGTGGCCAAGGAACAGGCCGACAGCGCCAACCACGCCAAGAGCACCTTCCTGACCACCATGAGCCACGAGATCCGCACCCCCATGAACGCGGTGATCGGCCTGCTCGAGCTTGCCCTGAAGGATGCCGCACAGGGCCGCACCGACGAGCACTCCCTGCAGGTGGCATTTGATTCGGCCAGCAGCCTGCTGGAGCTGATCGGCGACGTGCTGGACATCGCCCGCATCGAATCCGGACACATGAGCCTGGCGCCACAACCCACCGACCTGGGTGCGCTGGTACGCAGCACCGTGCAGGTGTTCGAAAGCAGCGCCCGTCTCAAGGACATCAGCCTGACCCAGGACCTGCAGCCCCCCGCCGCCCTGGTGGAGATCGACCCGCTGCGTTTTCGCCAGATCCTGTCCAACCTGCTGGGCAATGCCATCAAGTTCACCGAGCGCGGCGGCGTCAACGTGCGCCTGCAGTGCCAGCCCACACCGTGCGGCAAGCAGGTGCACATGCACCTGGCCGTCGAGGACAGCGGCATCGGCATCAGCCAGCCGGACCAGCAGCGCCTGTTCCACCCCTTCATCCAGGCCGGCAGCCAGCCGGCTCGCCAGGGCACCGGCCTGGGCCTGGTGATCAGCCGGACCCTGTGCGAACTGATGCAGGGCAGCCTGGAGCTGCACAGCACCCCGGGCCATGGCACCCAGGTCACGGTCAGCCTGCCGCTGATGCTGGCCAGCACTGCCAGTCAACCCGAGGAACCGGCCCAGGAGCCAACGGCCCAGGCCAGCCAGCGGCTGAACATCCTGGTGGTCGACGACTACCCCGCCAACCTCATGCTGCTGGAAAAGCAGCTGAGCGTGCTGGGCCATCGGGTGACCCAGGCCAGCGACGGCGCGGGCGGCCTGCAGGCCTGGCAGGCCGGGCGCTTCGACGCCGTGATCACCGACTGCAACATGCCCGGCATGGACGGCCACCAGCTGGCGCGCGAGATTCGTGCCCAGGAAGCCCAGGCGAATCGCCCGCCCTGCCTGATACTGGGCCTGACCGCCAACGCCCAGGCCGACGAACGCGAGCGCTGCCTGGCGTCGGGCATGGATGACTGCCTGTTCAAGCCGATCGGCCTGGGCGCCTTGAGCCGTCACCTGTCGGGGGTGGATACCCCCGAGCCGCAGGCGCCACCCGAGCCCCGCGCCGAGGACAACAGCGGTTTCAACATCGACAACCTCAAGCACCTGACCCTGGGTGACCCACGGCTGATCAAGCGTCTGCTGACGGAGCTGGAGCGCAGCAGCGCCGAAGACCTCGAGGCGTTGCGTGCCCTGGGCTCAGGCGCGAGTCGACAGCAACTGCGCAGCCTGTCGCACCGCATCAAGGGCGGCGCCAAGATGCTCAAGGCCCATGGCCTGGTGGGGCACTGCGATGCGCTGGAGCAGGCCTGTACCGGCAAGGCCCCGGACAAGGCCATCGAGGCGTTGCTGGCGGCGCTGGAACAGAGCCTGAAGGATCTGCATGAACACCTGCAGCGATCCATCGCCGCCGGTTGAGATGCGGCTCAGTGCAGCTGCAGGGTCGAGTTGATCTGGCTGATGGCGTCCACCACGTGCTGCGAACCCTGCTGGATTTCCAGGATCACTTCCCCCGCCTCATTGGCCAGTTCCACCCCCAGCCCGGTGCGGCTGAGGCTCGACTGCATACTGGCCACCGCATTGAGTGAAAGGTCGTGGTTCTGGCGCACCACATCGACGATCTCCAGGGTCGCCTTGCTGGTGCGTGCCGCCAGGCTGCGCACCTCGTCGGCCACCACGGCAAAGCCGCGGCCGTGTTCACCTGCCCGCGCCGCCTCGATGGCGGCGTTCAGGGCCAGCAGGTTGGTCTGGTCGGCAATGCTGCGGATGGTCTGCACGATCTGCCCGATCAGTTCCGACTGCTTGCTCACCGCATCGATGCTGCGGGCTGCGGCATTGAGCTCGCGGGAGATCTCCTCGATCACCTGCACCGTATGCTGCACCACCTCCGAGCCCTTGCGCGCACAGGCATCGTTCTGCACCGAGGTGGCGTGGGCCGCTTCGGCAGCCGTCTGCTGGGTACACACCTGGTGGGTGATGTCGCTGGCGAACTTGACCACCTTGTACAGGCGGCCACGGGTATCGAAGATCGGGTTGTAGGAAGCTTCCAGGTACACCATCTGCCCGAGTTTGTTCTTGCGCTCGAAACGATGGGAATGGTACTCGCCGCGATTGAGCGAGGCCCAGAATGCCTTGTAGGCGCTCGACTCGCTCTCGCTGCGGTGGCAGAACAGGCTGTGGTGCTGGCCAATGACCTCCTCGGCCCGGTAATGCATGGTCTTGAGGAAGTTCTCGTTGGCACGGATCACATTGCCTTCGGGGGTGAACTCGACCATCGCCATGGAACGGCTGATGGCGTTGATCAGGCTGTCGCTCTCATGCTCCTCGACCACCCGCCGGGTGATGTCGGAGGCGACCTTGATCACGCTGGTGACCTGCTGGTTGGCGCCGAATACCGGCATGTAGCTGGCCTCCAGCCACACATCGTGCCCGGCCTTGTCGCGCCGCAGAAAGGTACCGCTGTGGGCCTCGCCCCGCGCCAGGTCGCGCCACAGGGTGCGGTACTCATCGCTCTTGACGTAGTCGGGCTCGCAGAAAATGCGGTGGTGCTTGCCGATGATCTCCTCGGCGGCATAGCCCAGGGTGGAGCAGAAACGCTCGTTGGCTTCGAGAATCACCCCGTCGGGGCTGAACTCGATCATGGCCATCGAGCGACCTATGGCCGCAAGCTTGGCATTGGAGTGGTGTAACGCTTGGGTGCAACGCTCGATTTCAGCCAGGTCAGACTTGCGATGGGCGTTAAACATTGGTTACCACTCCATTGGCGGTTTTTGCTCAGCATAGATGCACTTCTGTACCCTGCAAGCCAACTGCCATCACCGTTTATCACCCCACGTCAACTGCTTTCGCGCACCATCAGTTCGAAGCCCAGGTCCTGGGTGCGCGGCTGCCCGCCCTTGCCGTCGAGCAACGCCAGCAGCGCCTGCGCAGCCTGCCGCCCCACGGCAGCGCGCGGGGTGCGAATGGAGGTCAGGCGCGGTACCAGGTGAGCCGATGCCGGCAAGTCGTTGAAGCCCACCATCGCCACCTGCCCCGGCACCTCGATGCCCTGGCGCAAGGCCTGCAGAATCGCGCCCTGGGCCAGGTCGTCGTTGCAGAAGAACAGCCCGTCCACCTCCGGGTGACGCTCGAGCAACTGGCTGAACAGCTCGCCGCCCAGGCCGATGGATGACGGCTGCGGTGCGAGCATTTCCAGTGCCGGGTCATACAGCCCTGCATCGTCGAGCGCCTGGCGGAACCCGTCGGCGCGTTGCATCACCCGCGGATCGAGCTGCGCGGCAATGAAGCCCAGGCGCCGCCGCCCGCGTTCGATCAGGTGTCGGGCGGCCGCGCGCCCGGCCTGCTGCTGGGAAAACCCGACCGAAGTGGCCGTGTCCGGCCCACCCAGCTCCATCATGTGCACGCAGGGCACACCACTGGCGGCCAGCATCTGCTGCGACGCCTCGGTGCGGTCAAAACCGGTGAGCAGCATGCCGCACGGCTGGTAGGCCAGGTAGTTGCGAATCAGGTTCTCCTCTTCGGCCACGTCGTAGTGGAAGTTGCCGATCAGCACTTCAAGGCCGCGCGGGCGCATCACGTCGTGGATGGCTTCGAGGGTTTCGATGAACAGCTGGTTGGACAGCGACGGAATCAGCACCACCACCGACTGGCTCTGTGCCGACGCCAACGCGCGGGCTGCCGGGTTGGCGACATAGCCCAGCGCTGCGGCAGCATCCTTGACCTTCTGCACCAGTTCCGGGGCAACCGTGCTGATGCCGCGCAGGGCGCGCGAGGCGGTGATCGGGGAAACCCCGGAAAGCCTGGCCACTTCAGCCAGGGTGGGACGACCGGTAGTACGGGAGCCAATGCGGGTCATGGGGGCTTTTATTTTTCGGCTTGCAAAGAGAAGGGAACGGGCACTAAGGTAGCGCTGTCTCAGACGTCAGGCAATGCATAACTGCAGGTGCACGGCGATGAGCGCCCAGACTGCTTTTACAAAACCAATAACAACCGGGTGGGAAGCCGCCGAGGCGTTGTCAGCCTCGGCCAAAGATAGCGCTATCTCGCCCCGCAGGAGGTACCGATGAACTCTCCCCTGTCCGCTATTGTGGTGATGGGCGTGGCTGGCTGCGGCAAGAGCTGCGTCGGTTCTGCCATCGCCGATTGCAGCGGCGGCCGCCTGATCGAAGGCGATGCCTTTCACCCTGCCGCCAACATCCAGAAGATGAGCGCCGGCATTCCCCTTGACGATGACGACCGCGCTGGCTGGCTGATCCGCCTGGGCGAAGAGCTGCAGGCCACCCTCAAGGCCGGCGAACGGCCGATCCTCACCTGCTCGGCGCTGAAAAAGCGCTACCGCGACGCCCTGCGCCACGCCGTACCCGACCTGGGCTTCGTGTTCCTCGAACTGACGCCTCAGGAAGCCGAACGCCGCGTGCTGGCACGCCCCGGCCACTTCATGCCGGCAAGCCTGATCGACAGCCAGTTCGCCGCCCTGGAGTCGCCGCGCGGCGAAACCCTGACCCTGACCCTGGACGCCACCCAACCCATCGCCCAGCTGGCCCGTCAGGTAGACACCTGGCTAAAGCCCTGCGGTGAGTCGGCGCTGGCGCGAACTGCCTGATTTTCCGGCAGTTTTCCGGCTCACCAAAGATAGCGCTGTCTCGACTGCTGCACGCTGTAAAAGTTCCGCCCACAACAATGACAATACGAGGCACTGAACCATGTTCGGTCTGGCAACTGATACCTACCTCTTGCTCGATGCACTGGTGACCATCATCGGCCTGGTGCTGCTGATCACCCACTTCAAGGTGCACCCTTTCGTGGCGCTGACCCTGGCCGCGGGCTTTCTGGGCCTGACCTCCGGCATGCCGGTAGCCAAAGTGATGAAGTCGTTCCAGGACGGTTTCGGGGGCGTACTCGGCTTTGTCGGGATCGTGCTGGCACTGGGCACCATGCTCGGCAAGCTGATGGCCGATTCCGGCGGCGCCGACCAAATCGCGCAAACCCTGATTCGCGCCTTCGGCAAGCAGAAGGTGCACTGGGCCATGATGTTCGCCGCCTTCCTGGTGGGCATCCCGCTGTTCTTCGAAATCGGCTTCGTGCTGCTGATACCCCTGGTGTTCATCGTTGCCCGGCGCACCGGGGTATCGCTGATCAAGATCGGCATTCCGCTGCTGGCCGGGCTGTCGGTGGTGCACGGGCTGGTGCCGCCGCACCCGGGCCCGCTGCTGGCCATCGGCGTGTTCGGCGCCGACATCGGCAAGACCATCTTCTACGGGCTGATCGTGGCGCTGCCCACGGCGATCATCGCCGGGCCGCTGTACGGCACGTTCATTTCGCGGTACATCCCCGGCTCGCCGTCCCAGGAGCTGATGGACCAGATCGCCCGCGAAGCCGAGCGCACGCAACTGCCCAGCTTCGCCATCACGCTGGTGACCATCCTGCTGCCGGTGTTCCTGATGCTGCTCAAGACCTTCGCCGACGTGGTACTGCCGGCCGAGCACATCTTTCGCCAGTGGATGGACCTGATCGGGCACCCGATCACGGCGCTGCTGGCAGCCCTGCTGCTGGCCTTCTACACCTTCGGCTCGGCCCAGGGCTTCAGCCGCCAGCAGATCATGAAGATGCTCGACCAGAGCCTGGCGCCTACGGCGGCAATCGTGCTGATCGTGGGCGCTGGGGGCGGCTTCAAGCAGATGCTGGTGGATACCGGTGTGGGCAACGTGATCGGTCAGATGGCAGTGCAGGCGCAGATCTCGCCGATCATGCTGGCCTGGCTGGTGGCGGCGGTGATTCGCATCGCCACGGGCTCGGCGACGGTGGCGACCATTACCGGTGCGGGTATCGTGGCCCCGGTGATCGGCATGATACCGGGCGTGAACCGCGAGCTGCTGGTGCTGGCCACGGGGGCCGGCTCGCTGATCCTGTCGCATGTCAACGATGCGGGCTTCTGGCTGGTCAAGCAGTACTTCAACATGACCGTGGCCGAAACCTTCAAGACCTGGAGCATGATGGAAACCATCCTGTCGGTGGTGGGCATCATCTTCATCATGCTGTTGTCGCTGGTGGTCTGACGGCATCGCCGCAAAGCCAGCCCACAGGTTCTGGCCGTACCGCAGAACCCTGTGGAAGCTGGCTTGCCAGCGAAGATGCGCTAGAAGGCTGCCTTGAAGATCGCCTCGATCTCGGCCTGGCTGGCCCGCCGCGGGTTGGTCAGGCCGCAGGCATCCTTGAGCGCGTTGGCCGCCAGGGTCGGCACATCCGCCACCCGCGCACCCAGCACCTCCAGCCCCGGCGGGATCTCGATATCGTCGCTCAGTTGCACGATGGCCTGGATCGCCGCATCGGCACCCTGCGCCGCGTTCAGCCCCTCCACCGCCACGCCCATCGCCTGTGCCACATCACGCAGGCGCGCCGCGCTCACCGCCGCATTGAACCGCTGCACATGGGGCAGCAGCACCGCGTTGCACACCCCGTGCGGCAGGTCGTAGAAGCCACCGAGCTGATGCGCCATCGCATGCACGAACCCCAGCGAAGCATTGTTGAACGCCATGCCGGCGAGGAACTGCGCATAGGCCATGTTCTCCCGCGCGGTCAGGTCCTGCCCGTCGATCACCGCCTGGCGCAGGTTGCGGCTGATCAGCTCGATGGCCTTGAGTGCGCAGGCGTCGGTGATCGGCGTGGCCGCCGTGGATACATAGGCCTCGATGGCGTGGGTCAGTGCATCCATACCGGTGGCCGCCGTCAGCGACCTGGGCATGCCGACCATCAGCGCCGGGTCGTTCACCGACAGCAACGGGGTGACGTTGCGGTCGACGATGGCCATTTTCACGTGGCGCGCCTCGTCGGTGATGATGCAGAAGCGCGTCATCTCGCTGGCCGTACCGGCCGTGGTATTGATCGCGATCAGCGGCAATTGCGGCTTGGCGGAGCGGTCGACCCCTTCGTAGTCGCCGATGTGCCCGCCATTGGTGGCACACAGGGCAATGCCCTTGGCGCAGTCGTGGGGTGAACCGCCGCCCAGCGAAATCACGCAGTCGCAGTGCTCGCGCTTGAGCATCGCCAGGCCCTGCTCCACGTTGGCGATGCTCGGGTTGGGCTTGGCGCCGTCGAACACCACCGAGTCGATGTCACGCATCGCCAGCTGCTCGGCGATTCGCTGTGCCACGCCGGCCTTGGCCAGCCCGGTATCGGTGACGATCAACGCCTTGGCAAAGCCATAGCCGACAATGGCGGTCATGGCTTCGTCCAGGCAGTCGATGCCCATGATGTTGACGGCTGGGATGAAAAACGTGCTGCTCATGGCGGTATTCCTCAGGCTTTATATCTCTGCCTCAAGGATCCGCCCGTGGGCCGCAGGGCATGTTGATCCAGCGCAAAGTCAGCCAAGAAACAGCCGATAGGCCGGGTTGTCGGTCTCGTCCCAGTAGCGATAGCCCATGCCGTCGAGGGTGCCTGGCAACTGCGCCAGCTCATCGTCCGGCACCTGCAGCGCCACGAACACCCGCGCCTCGGCAGCGCCGTGGTTGCGGTAGTGGAACAGGCTGATGTTCCAGCGTTTGCCCAGGCGCTCCAGAAAGCCCAGCAAGGCGCCAGGACGCTCCGGGAACTCGAAGCGCAGCACCCGCTCGTCGAGCGAGGGGGCCGAGTGGCCGCCCACGGTGTGGCGGATATGCAACTTGGCCAGCTCGTTCTCGGTCAGGTCCAGCACCTCGTAGCCCTGCCCGGCCAGGCTGGCCAGCAACTGCGCGCGCGGGTCGGTGTGCGGGTGGGTCTGCACGCCGACGAACAGGCGGGCCTCCTTGCCGGGCTGGTAGCGGTAGTTGAACTCGGTGATCTGGCGCTGGCCCAGGGCCTGGCAGAAGGCGCGGAAGCTGCCCGGCTGCTCGGGGATGGTCACCGCGATGACCGCCTCGCGCTGCTCGCCCAGTTCGGCGCGTTCGGCCACATGGCGCAGGCGGTCGAAGTTGACGTTGGCACCGGAGTCGATTGCCACCAGGGTCTGGCCCGTCACGCCGCGGCTGGCCACGTACTTCTTGATCCCGGCCACCGCCAGCGCACCGGAAGGCTCGGTGATCGAGCGGGTGTCGTCGTAGATGTCCTTGATGGCCGCGCACAGCTCGTCGCTGCTGACCGTGACCACTTCGTCCACGTAATGCCGGCACACCTCGAAGCAATGCGCGCCGATCTGCGCCACCGCCACGCCGTCGGCGAAGGTGCCGACCTGGGGCAGCACCACCCTCTCGCCAGCGGCCAGCGCGGCCTGCAGGCAGTTAGAGTCATGCGGCTCGACGCCGATCACCTTTACCTGCGGGCGCAGGTACTTGACGTAGGCGGCGATGCCGGCGATCAGGCCGCCGCCGCCCACCGGCACGAAGATCGCGTCCAGCTCGCCCGGTTGCTGACGCAGGATCTCCATGGCCACGGTGCCCTGCCCTGCAATCACGTCCGGGTCGTCGAACGGTGGCACGAACGTGGCGCCTTCGCTCTGGGCCAGTTGCAGCGCATGGGCCAGCGCCCGCGGGAAGCTGTCACCGTGCAGCACCACATTGCCGCCACGCGAGCGCACCCCTTCGATCTTCAGCGCCGGAGTGGTGGTGGGCATCACGATGGTGGCGCGCATGCCCAGTTCACGGGCGGCCAGCGCCACGCCCTGGGCATGGTTGCCGGCGGACGCGGTGATCACCCCGCGCTCGCGCTGCTCGGTGCTCAGGCGACTGAGGCGGGTGTAGGCCCCGCGGATCTTGAAGGAAAAGGTCGGCTGCAGGTCTTCGCGCTTGAGCAGCACGTTGTTGCCCAGGGCCTCGGACAGCGCCCGGGCGGGCTGCAGGGGCGTCTCGATGGCCAGGTCATATACCGGTGCGGCAAGAATCCTTCGCACGTAGTCCGACAGCAGGCTGGTGGCGCTGGTCGAGGTGCTGGGGCAGACGGTAAGGCTGGTCATCGGTGACTCCTGGTTTTTTTTGAAGTGCCCAGGAGTCAGAAAGGAAAAACCCGCCTCCAGGGCGGGTTAGGTGCAAGGTGCTCGCTAGCCCGCCAATCTGATAATGGCGGTAATAATGCTGTGCGAAGGCAACGCTGCGAATAAGGTCATGGCAGCGAAACTAGCCCAGGGCCTTTTTCAAGTCAATCATTCATTTTGCGCTCGTGCAGGCTTGCACGCCGCGTTCGTGCGCCGATTCGGGCACGCCGAACACCCGGTCGAAGCCCCACTGGAACACGAAGGCGTACACGAAGAAGAACACGAACAGCGCAAGGTTGGTGCCCAGTGCCGCCCACAGGCTGATGTCCAGCCACCAGGCCACCACCGGCAGCAGGATCAGCACCAGCCCGCCCTCGAAGCCGATGGCATGCAGCAGGCGCCGCACGAAGGTGCGGCTGCGTCGGGCCTGACGTGCCTCCCAGAACTCGAACAGGTAGTTGTAGAGCATGTTCCAGCCCAGGGCCATGCCCGACATGATCACCGACAGCACGGTGGAATGGGCCATGCCCTCATCGAAGGCCAATGCCAGGGCCGGTGCGACACAGGCCACCGCGATGACTTCGTACAGAATGGCCTGGGTGATCTTGCGGGTAACGCCTTGCATGACGGGCTCCTTTCAACGGTATGCCGCGCAGGCTAGGCTGATTGAAGCCGGGTTTCAATGGTGAAGCGGTCAAGCCCGCTGGGGCCGGCAGACCGGCCAACACGCTGCCAGGCCATTGCGAGGCTCCCCGAATGGCCTGGCACAGGGCTCAATGGCCCTTGAGCTTGAGGTAGGACTGGTGCAGGTCGGACGCCCAGCCATCGAGCACTGCCTTCACATCGTCGGCCTTCATCACCTGGCTGTCGTTTTCCAGCGGCTTGCCACTGCCCTTGCGCACCACTTGGGCGAGCACCTTGTTGTTGCCGCCATCCAGAAACTGCGCCTCGGTGGCAATATCGGTTTCCTGGTCGCGGATGCCCGAGGCCGTGCTCACCGCTGCCGCCACCAGCGCCACCGGAATCACTTCGTATGCCTTCAGGCCCTCGGTCTTGCTGCTGACGGCCGTGATCGCCGGGCGTACCACGATCACCCCCGGGCCAGGGCCGGTGGCCAGCGGCAACGACTTGCCCAGCTCGCGCTTGAGCGCCTGGTCGTAGTAGTGGGTGATGCCTTGCAGGGTGCTCTGCGGAATCCGCGCGGTAGGCTGCGGCCTGGGATACAGCTGGCTGGGCTCGATGTATACGCTGGTGTAGCGGTCGAGCTTGAGGTTCGGGTCGATCCAGCGCATCACCGTGGCACCGGAGGGCGAGGTGGTCTGCTTGAGACGGCTGTAGTCCTTGAGGAACCCGGAGTACTCGTCGGGCTGCACGGTGCTGCTCGAACAACCGGCCAGGCCCAGCCCGGCCAGGCACAAGGTGCCGATGATCAATGCGTGTTTCATGCGGTCGCTCCAGTGGCGCCTGAAGAAAGGCTTCCTAGGTATAGGCTACAGTTGGCGGTGCATCCATCGACGTGAGGCAACATGGCATTCCACAAACTGGCCCATACCCACCCGCGCCTCAGCGCCGCCGCACTGGTCGGCTGCCTGGGCGGCGTGTTCATCCCGGCAGACAACCTGGTGCAACACATCCTGGCGGGCTGGAACCTCGGGGTCTGGCTGTACCTGCTGCTGGTGTTCTGGCTGACCCTGCGGGCAAAACCGGGCCAGGTGCGCAAGGTGGCCTGCATCGAGGACGAAAATGCCGGGCTGGTGCTGTTTACCGTGAGTATCGCGGCCATCGCCAGCCTTGCCGCAGTTACCCTGCAACTGGCCAGCAGCAAGGGCCTGACCGGCAGCACCCAGGCCCTGCACTACCTGTACACCGGCCTCACCGTGGCCGGCTCGTGGCTGCTGATCGGCACCATCTTCAGCCTGCACTATGCGCGCCTGTTCTACACCAGCACCGCCAAGCAGCCGCTGCTGCGCTTTCCAGACGAGGAGCGCAACCCCGATTACTGGGACTTCCACTACTTCTCGTTCACCCTCAGCGTCGCGGTGCAAACCTCCGATGTGGGCGTCGCCGGGCGTGAACTGCGCCGGGTGGTGCTGGCCCACTCGGTGATCGGTTTCGTGTTCAACACCGCTATTCTGGGTTTCACCATCAACATCGCCGCCGGCCTGCTCAGCTGAGCCCGCCGCTGGTCTGAAATACCCGTGGCCCCACCCTGCCCGCTTCAGCGGCCATGACAGCCTCACCCGCCGCAATGCGGACCACGCAAACGCTTGCGCAACCCACACATAGCAAAAAGCCATTGTGACGCAGGTCAAACATCCTGCAACGGGGCGCAAACAAGCGGCGGACAGCGGCCGCATCGGTGCTATGGTTAGGGTCTTGGCCTTCCTTGGGCAGCGTGTCCCGGGTACAGGCATGCTCAGCGAATCGGGGTCAGCTGTAAAAGGAGGCCGGCATGAACAAGCTCACGTTTCCCAACGCCTGCCAGATGATGCGCTGGCACTTCCATCCCCTGGGCTTTGAAGCCAGCATGGATGCACCGCGCAGCATGGTGGCGCGCGTGTTCGACCGCGCCACCGGCGAAACCCTGCTGGCGATTGCCGGCATTCCGTGCGCCACACTGATGGCGGCGTCGGATGTGGAGCGCATCATCGAAGCGGTGGAAGACGAGCTTGAAGCGTTCCAGCCCTCGTGTGCGCTGCGCTCGGCCTGACGCTGGCGCTCAGGCCTGCCCCACCGCCAGTCTCTCGATATCAGCCATGAAACGCTCGGCCGGCAGCGGCTGACCGAGCAGGTACCCTTGCAGCGAATCACACCCCAGACGGGTCAGGAAGTCCTGCTGGCGGTCGGTTTCCACCCCTTCGGCAACAATCCTCAACCCCAGTGCCTGCCCCAGCGCCACGATGGCCGACACGATCGCGGCATCGTCGCTATCCTGTTCCAGGTCGCGCACGAAGCCACGGTCTATCTTCAACTCGTTGGCCGGCAGGCGCTTCAAGTACATCAGGCTTGAGTAGCCGGTACCGAAATCGTCGATGGACAGGTCCACGCCCATGTCCGACAGGCGCTGCAACACCATCAGGCTCGCATCGGCGTCATGCATGGCGGTGGTTTCGGTGATCTCCAGGGTCAGGCTGTTGGCCGGCAGGCGATGACGCTGCAAGGCCGACGCCACGCTGTCAACCAGCCCGGCATGGCAGAACTGGATGGCCGACAGGTTCACTGCAACCCGCCAGTTTTCATAGCCCTGGTCCATCCAGCTGCGCATCTGGCGGCAGGCCTCGTCCAGCACCCACTCGCCGATCGGGATGATCAACCCGGTTTTTTCCGCCAGCTGGATGAAGCGATCGGGCAGCAACATGCCGTGCTGCGGGTGCTCCCAGCGCAGCAGGGCCTCGGCACCGATAGGCTGGCGCCCCACCGCATCGAACTTGGGCTGGTAGAACAGGCGCAACTGGCGCTGCTCCAGCGCCATGCGCAGGTCCTGCAGCAACTGCAGCTGCAGGCGCGCGTTGCTGTTCATCGACACATCGAAAAAGCTGTAGGCGTTCTTGCCGGCGCTCTTGGCGTGGTACATGGCCGCGTCGGCATTGCGCAGCAGCTCCATCTGGTCGGCGCCGTTGCCGGGGTACAACACGATGCCGACGCTGGCGGAGATCTGCAGGCTCTGCTCGGCCACCCGGAACGGGCGCGACACCAGGTTGACCTGCTTGGCGGCCACCCCCACCGCGTCTTCAGGCTCGTCCAGCTCCACCAGCAGCACGAATTCGTCACCGCCGATGCGCGCCAGGGTGTCCTGGCTGTGCAGGTGGCCACGCAGGCGCATCGCCACCTCCTTGAGCAACTGGTCGCCGGTGTGATGGCCGAACGCGTCGTTGACCGGCTTGAACCCGTCCAGGTCGATGAACATCAGCGCAAAGCAGCCGCCCTGCTCGGCCACCTTGGCGATGGCCTGCTCGATGCGGTCGGTCAGCAGACTGCGGTTGGGCAGCCCGGTGAGGGTGTCGTGCAGCGCCAGCTGGGTCAGCTCCTGGTTGGCCAGGGTCAGCGATTGCGCCAGCTCCGCAGTGCGCGCCTCCAGGCGTGCATCCAGCACCGAGGTCAGCAGCGCCACCGCCAGCACCGCCAGGGTGGTGATCAGCACCAGGTAGTCCAGGCCACTGCCGCTGAGCCCACCGTCCAGCGCGCCACAGAAGCTGCCGTCGGCAAAATTGGCCGCTGCCATGCCGGTGTAGTGCATGCCGACGATGGCAATGCCCATCACCACGGCGGCGCCGCCGCGAATCTGGCGTACATACGGGGTATTGCGGCGCAGGCGGAAGGCGATCCACAGTGCGGCCACCGACGCGCCTACTGCAATCAACAGCGAGGCGGCGAACAGCAGCGGGTCGTAGTCGATGCCCGGTTGCATCTGCATGGCGGCCATGCCGGTGTAATGCATGCTGCTGATGCCCGCGCCCATGATCAGCGCCCCCAGCGCCAGCACGCGGCCCGGCAGGCTCGGCTGGCTCACCAGCCAGAGTGCGAAGCCCGACGAAAGCACCGAGATCACCAGCGACAGCGCGGTGAGGCTCAGGTCGTAGCCCAGCTCGATGGGCAGGCTGAAGGCAAGCATGCCGATGAAGTGCATCGACCAGATCCCGGTGCCCAGGGCCAGAGCACCGCCGACCATCCACAGGTACGCGGCACGGCCCTTGGCGGTGGCGATGCGCCCGGTCAGGTCCAGCGCCGTGTAGGACGCCAGAATCGCCACGCACAGCGAAATCAGGACCAGCGAGGAGGAATAACTACCGTTGAGCATGAAGGTTCCAAGGCCCGGTTGACGGGCGCTGTCCCGGCCCGGTGAAAAACCGATGATTGTACTCAACCTTTAGCGAAACGCACGGAGTTTCCGAGGGATGGCGGGATGTTTTTGGCGAATGGCCATCAGGCTTTGGAACCGCGTCGCGGCCTTCGCCGGCAAGGCTGGCCCCTACAATCACACCGCGGCCTGTAGGCGCCGGCCTTGCCGGCGAACGCCTCGACGCACACTACCTGTCGGTCGCGGTACGCTCTTCAGCAGCAAGGCTGGCTGCCTCCCAGCCGCCCCCCAACGCCGCAATCAACTGCACGCTGGCCACCAGCCGGCCCTGCAGCAGGTTCAGCACGCTGCGCTCATTGCTCAACGCGGTGGTCTGCACGTTCACCACGTCCAGATACCCGATCAGGCCCGCCTTGTACTGGTTCTCGGTGAGGCGCAGCGACTCGCGCGCCGACGCCAGCGCCTCATCGCGCACCTGCGCCTCATCGGCATACACCTTCAGCTGCACCAGGTAGTTTTCCACCTCCTGGAAGCCATCCAGCACGCTCTGACGGTACTGCGCCACAGTCTGGTCATACACGGCCTTGGTACGGTCGACCTCGGCCGAGCGCTTGCCGGCATCGAACAGGGTCACGGCCAACTGCGGCCCCACCGACCAGAATCGGTTCGGCAAGCTGATCCAGTCGCTGAAGCTGCTACTGCTGTAGCCACCGCTCATGCTCAGGGTCAGGTCCGGGAAGTACGCCGCCCGCGCCACGCCGATATTGGCGTTGGCCGCCATCACCTTGCGCTCGGCCGAGGCAATGTCGGGGCGGCGCTCCAGCAGCTGCGACGGCAGCGCCAGCGGGATCTGCGGCAAGGCCGGTATGGTGGTGCTCGGCGCCAGGGCAAACTCGGCCGGCGCCTTGCCCATCAGCACGGCAATCGCATTCTCGAACTGCGCCCGCTGCCAGATCAGGTCGATCAGGTCGGCCTGGGTGCTCTTGAGCTGGGTCTGTGCCTGGGCCACCGCGTCCTTGCCCGAAACCCCGGCGCGATACTGGTTCTGGGTCATGGTCAGCGAACGCTGATAGGCCGCCAGCGTGGCCTCGAGCAGGCGCTTCTGCTCGTCGATCACACGCAGCTGCAGGTAGTTCTGCACCAGCTCCGACTGCAGGCTCAGGCGTATCGCCGCCAGGTCCGCCAGGCTCGCCTCGGCACTTGCCTCGTTGGCGTTCAGGCCCTCACGCAGCTTGCCCCACAGGTCGGCTTCCCAGCTCACGCCCAACTGGGCGCTGTACGTGTCGCGGATACCGCTGCTGTTGTTGCTCAGGCTCGAACTGCTGCTGCCGGTGCCCTGGCTGGAGCGGGTCTTGCCGGCGCTCAGGTCGAGGCTGGGAAACAGCGAAGCCCGGGCGCTGCGCACCAGGGTCTGGGCCTGGCGGTATTGCGCCTCGTACTGGGCCACCGTCTGGTTGTTGGCATTGAGCTGCTCGACCAGACCGTTGAGCTGCGCATCGCCGTACAGCTCCCACCAGGCGCCGCGCGCCAGGGCGTCGGACGGGTTGGCCTGGGTCCAGCCCTCGGCGTACTTGAACGCCACCGGCTCCGGCGCCTGCGGCCGGTGGTAGTCGGGGCTCAGGGTACAGGCGCTGAGCATCGCCAGGCACAGGGCCGAGGTCAGCAGGCGCGAACCACGGGCCGCCAGCACGCGCTGCAGGGAAGGTGGACAAACATCGGCAGGTCGGGTCATAGCGGGGTTTCCAAAGCAGCGTCGGTACGCACGCCACGCCAGTGATTGAAGCGATGGCGCAGGCGGTCCAGATAGAGGTAGACCACCGGAGTGGTGTAAAGCGTGAGGATCTGGCTGAACACCAGCCCGCCAATGATGGTCAGGCCCAGCGGCTGGCGCATCTCGGCGCCCTCGGCGGTGCTCAGCAGCAACGGCAAGGCGCCCAGGATCGCCGCCAGGGTGGTCATCAGGATCGGCCGCAGACGCAGCAGGCAGGCCCGACGAATCGACTCCTGCGGGCTGAGCCCTTCATGGCGCTCCAGCTGCAGGGCCAGGTCGATCATCAGAATCGCGTTCTTCTTCACCACCCCGATCAGCAGGAACAGCCCCAGCAGCGAGATCAGGCTGAACTCGCTGCCGACCACGTACAGCGTCAGCAGCGCCCCTACCCCGGCCGATGGCAGGGTCGAGAGGATGGTCAGCGGGTGAATGTAGCTTTCATACAGAATCCCCAGCACCAGGTACACCGCCAGCAAGGCGCCGAGGATCATCCAGGGCTGGCCCTCCTGGCTCTTGGTGAAGGCATCGCCGGTACCGCCAAGCTTGGCGATCACGTCCTCGGGCAGGCCGACCTTGGCCACCGCGCGCTCCACCGCGGCCAGCGCCACGTCCTGGCTGACGCCTTCTGCGAGGTCGAACGAGATGTCCTCGGAGGCGAACTGCCCCTCATGGCTGACACGGTCCTCGGCCAGGCTGTTCTCGTAATGGGCAAAGGTCGACAGCGGCACGCGCGCGCCGTCGGCGGTGATCACCTGTACCTGCTCCAGGGTGCGCGGGTCCTGCGCATACTTGGGGTTGACCTCCATCACCACCTGGTACTGGTTGAGGCTGTCGTAGATGGTCGAGATCTGGCGCTGGCTGTAGGCGTTGTTGAGCACGGCGGTGACCATGTTCATGTCGATGCCCAGGCGCTTGGCCTGCTCGCGATCGACCACCAGGGTCACCTGCTGGGTGCCGCTGCCTTCGCGGGCGTCGATGGCCGTCAGCTCCGGCAGCGCCTTGAACGCCGCCACCACCTTCGGGTACCACTCGCGCAACGCCGTCAGCTCGCCACTTTGCAGGGTGTAGAGAAACTGCGAGCTGCTCTGCTCGCGGCCACCGCCAAACTGCAGGTCCTGGTCGGCCATCAGGAACAGCCGCCCGCCGGGTACCTTGGGCATCTCCTTGCGCAGGCGCTCGATGATCTTCTGCGCCGACTCCTTGCGCTCCTTGATCGGCTTGAGGCGCACCAGCACCATGGCGTTGTTGATGCCGCTGTTGCCGCCGATGAAACCGGCCACGCTCTGCACGGCCGGGTCCTTGAGCAAGGCGCGCCGGTAGATTTCCATCTTCGGCTGCATCACCGCGAACGACAGCCCGTCGTCACCCCGCACAAAGCCCATCAGCTGGCCGGTGTCCTGCTGCGGCATCAGGGTCTTGGGCACCACCACGTACAGCGCCACGTTGACCACGATGGTCACCAGCAGGCTCAGCAGCGTCAGGCGGCGATGGCGCAGCGCCCAGCCCAGGCTGCGGTCGTAGCCGGCCATCATGCGCTGGTTGAGACGCTCGCTCCAGCGCTGCAGGCGGGTCTGCTCGCCGGGGGCGTGAGGTTTGAGCCAGCGCGCGCAGAGCATCGGCGTGAGCGTCAGCGACACCACCAGCGACACCAGGATGGCCGCCGCCAGGGTGATGGAGAACTCGCGGAACAACGACTCGACGATGCCGCCCATGAACAGGATCGAGACGAACACCGCCACCAGCGAGGCGTTCATCGCCAGCAGCGTGAAGCCCACCTCCTTGGCGCCGAGGAAGGCCGCGGCCAGCGGCGCGACGCCTTCGTCGATATGCCGCGAGATGTTCTCCAGCACCACGATGGCGTCGTCCACCACCAGCCCGGTGGCTAGAATCAGCGCCATCAGCGACAGGTTGTTGAGCGAGAACCCGCACAGGTACATCACCGCGAAGGTGCCCACCAGCGACACCGGCACCGCCAGGGTCGGGATCAGCGAGGCGCGCAGGTTGCCCAGGAACAGGAACACCACCAGGATCACCAGCGCCACGGCGATCAGCAGCGTGTGTTCGGCCTCCTTGAGGGTGGCCTTGATCACCGGCGAGCGGTCCATGGCCACGTTCAGTTGCACGCTAGCCGGCATCAGGTCCTGCAACGCCGGCAACTGCTCCTTGATGCTCTCGATGGTCTTGATGATGTTGGCGCCGGTCTGGCGGTTGATCACCAGCAGCACCGCGTCCTTGTCGTTGAAGAAGCCGCTGTTGTAGCGGTTCTCCACGCCATCGGTGACTTTGGCCACGTGGCTCAGGCGCAGCACCGAGCCGTCCTGGTAGCGAATCACCAGCGGGCCGTAGTCCTTGGCTTTCTCCAGTTGATCGTTGGCCTGTACCTGCCAGCTGCGCTGGGTGTCCTCGATGAAGCCCTTGGGCCGGCGCACGTTGGCGTTGGCGATGGTCTGGCGCACATCGTCCAGGCTCACGCCGTACTGGTTGAGCAGTTGCGGCTCAAGCTCGATACGCACCGCCGGCAGCGAACTGCCGCCGATCTGCACCTCGCCCACACCCGGCACCTGGGACAGGCTCTGGGACAGGATGGTGGAGGCCAGGTCGTAGAGCTGGCCCTTCTGCAGCACATCGGAGGTCAGCGACAGCACCATGATCGGTGCCTGGGCCGGGTTGAACTTGTTGTAGGTGGGCATGCTCTTCATGCCGCTGGGCAGCAGGTTGCGCGTGGCATTGATGGCCGCCTGCACCTCGCGTGCGGCGCCATCGATGTCGCGCCCCATGTCGAAGCCCAGGATCACCCGCGTGGAGCCCTGGCTGGAGCGGCTGGTCAGGGTGTTGACCCCGGCGATGCTGCCCAGCGAGCGTTCCAGCGGGGTTGCCACGGTGGAGGCCATCACCTCGGGGCTGGCCCCGGGCAGGCTGGCCGACACCACGATCACCGGGAAGTCCATCTGCGGCAGCGGCGCCACCGGCAGCAGGCCGAAGCTGACCCCGCCCAGCAGCATGATGGCCAGGCTCAGCAGCATGGTCGCCACCGGGCGACGGATAAACGGGCCGGAGAGGTTCATGCGTCGGCCTGTTGCGGGTCAGGCTGACGGCGCCAGCGACGCGCCAGGCGGTCGAAGTACAGGTAGATCACCGGCGTGGTGAACAGCGTCAGCACCTGGCTCACCAGCAGCCCGCCCACCATCACCAGGCCCAGCGGCTGGCGCAGCTCGGCGCCCGAGCCGGTGGCGAGCATCAGCGGGATGGCCCCGAACAGCGCCGCCAGGGTGGTCATCAGGATCGGCCGGAAGCGCAGCAGCGCCGCCTGGTAGATCGCCGTCTGCGGGTCCATGCCCTGGTTGCGTTCGGCCTCCAGGGCGAAGTCGATCATCATGATCGCGTTCTTCTTGACGATACCGATCAGCAGGATGATGCCGATGATCGCGATCATGCCCAGGTCGTTGCCACTGATCATCAAGGCCAGCAGCGCGCCCACTGCGGCCGAGGGCAGGGTCGAGAGGATGGTCACCGGGTGGATGTAGCTCTCGTAGAGCACGCCGAGCACGATGTACATGGTAACCACCGCCGCCAGAATCAGCAGCAGGGTGCTCGACAGCGACGCCTGGAAGGCTTCGGCCGCGCCCTGGAAGCGGGTCTGGACGCCCAGCGGCATGCCGATCTGCTGCTGCACCTGTTCGATGACCTTGACGCCCTCGCCCAGCGACACGCCTTCGGCCAGGTTGAACGACATCATCACCGCCGGGAACTGGCCGATGTGGGCAATGGCCAGTTGCGCCTGGCGCTGCTCCACATGGGCCAGGCTCGACAGGCGCACCTGCGCGCCATCGGTGGTCTTGACGTAGATCTGGTCGAGCACCCTGGGCCCAAGGTCGGCCGCCGCAGCGGCCTGCAGCACCACGCGGTACTGGCTGGCCTGGGTATAGATGGTGGAGATCTGGCGCTGGCCGAAGGCGTCGTACAGCGCGTTGGTGATTTCCGACACGTTGATGCCCAGACGGCTGGCGGCGTCGCGGTCGATCACCAGGAACACCTGCAGGCCCTTGTCCTGCAGGTCGCTGGCCACATCGGTCAGCTCGGGGCGATCATGCAACGCATCCACCAGCTTGCCGCTCCACTGCGCGAGCAGGTCGGCATCCGGCGACGACAGGCTGAACTGGTACTGGGTGCGGCTGACGCGGTCTTCGATGCTCAGGTCCTGCACCGGCTGCATGAACAGGCGAATGCCCACCAGCTTGTCCAGTTGCGGTTGCAGGCGGGTGATGACCTGCGAGGCAGTGATGTCGCGCTCGCCGTGGGGCTTGAGGTTGATCAGCAACCGGCCGCTGTTGAGCGTGGCGTTGTCGCCGTCGACGCCGATGTACGACGACAGGCTCTGCACGGCCGGGTCCTGCAGGATCACCGCGCTCAGTTCCTGCTGGCGCTGGCTCATGGCGGCGAACGAGATCGACTGCGGGGCTTCGGAAATACCCTGGATCACCCCGGTGTCCTGCACCGGGAAAAAGCCCTTGGGCACCGCCAGGTACAGCAGCACGGTCAGGCCCAGGGTCGCCACCGCCACCAGCAGGGTCAACGGCTGGTGGCGCAGCACCCACTGCAGGCCGCGACCATAGTGGGCGATCATCCAGTCGATCCAGGCACCGCTGGCGCGATAGAAGCGCCCTTGTTCCTCTTCCCTGGGCTCGCGCTTGAGCAGGCGCGCGCACATCATCGGCGTGAGGGTCAGCGACACCACCAGCGAGATCAGGATCGCCACCGCCAGGGTGATGGCGAACTCGCGGAACAACCGCCCCACCACGTCGGCCATGAACAGCAGCGGGATCAGTACCGCGATCAGCGAGAAGGTCAGCGAGATCAGGGTGAAGCCGATCTGCCGGGCGCCCTTGAGCGCGGCCTGCATCGGCGTCTCGCCCTCCTCGATATGCCGCGAGATGTTCTCCAGCATCACGATGGCATCGTCCACCACGAAGCCGGTGGCAATGGTCAGGGCCATCAGCGTGAGGTTGTTGATCGAGAACCCGGCCAGGTACATCACGCCGAAGGTGCCGATCAGCGACAGTGGCACGGCGATCGACGGGATGAGGGTGGCGCTGGCCCGGCGCAGGAACAGGAAGGTCACCAGCACCACCAGCACGATGGCGATCAGCAGCTCGTGCTGCACATCCTTGACCGAAGCACGGATGGTCTGGGTGCGGTCGGTGAGCACCACCACGTCCAGCCCCGCCGGCAGGTTGTCGGTGATCGACGGCAGCAGCGCCTTGATCCGGTCGACCACCTCGATGACGTTGGCCCCAGGCTGGCGCTGGATGTTCAGCAGCACTGCCTGGCTCTGGTTGGCCCAGGCCGCCAGGCGCTCGTTCTCGGCGCCGTCGACGATCTCGGCAACGTCCTTCAGGCGCAGCGGCGCACCGTTCTTGTAGGCCAGGATCAGGTTGGCGTATTCCTCGGGGGAGCGCAGCTGGTCGTTGGCGTCGAGCATCGAGACCCGCGTGGGGCCGTCGAAGTTGCCCTTGGGCTGGTTGACGTTGGAGGCGCCGATCAGGGTGCGCACGTCGGCCAGGTTCAGCCCGGCCGAGGCCAGCGCGTCAGGGTTGACCTTGATGCGTACCGCCTGGCGCTGGCCACCGGCGATGCTGACCATGCCCACACCGCTGATCTGTGCGATCTTCTGCGCCATGCGTGTGTCGACCAGGTCGTTGAGCTTGGGCAGCAGCATGGTCTTGCTGGTGATGGCCAGGGTCAGTACCGGGGTATCGGCCGGGTTGACCTTGTTGTACACCGGCGGCGCCGGCAGGTCGCTGGGCAACAGGTTGCTGGCCGCGTTGATCGCCGCCTGCACCTGCTGCTCGGCGACGTCCATGTTCATTTCGAGGCTGAAGCGCAGGGTCAGTACCGAGGCACCGCCCGAACTGGTCGAGGCCATCTGGGTAAGCCCGGGCATCTGCCCGAACTGGCGCTCCAGCGGCGCGGTGACCGCGCTGGTCATCACCTGCGGGCTGGCACCGGGGTACAGAGTGATGACCCGGATGGTCGGGTAATCGACCTGGGGCAAGGCCGCCACGGGCAGCAACGTGTAGGCGATCAGGCCGGCCAGCACGATGGCAAGCATGCTCAGCGTGGTGGCGACCGGGCGCAGGATGAACAGCCGCGAAAGGTTCATGCGCCAGCCTTGCCCTGCTCGCCCGGCGTGGCCGAGAGGTCTTTCTTGTCCTGGCCCTGCAGGTGCTGGCCTGGGGTGGCGGGCACGTCGCTGCTGTCGTTGACCACCTCCACCTCGCTGCCGTCACGCAGGCGGTCGGTACCTTCGAGCACCACGCGCTCGCCCTTGGCCAGGCCTTCCTTGACCACCGTGAGGTCGCCGTCGCTGGCGCCGAGCTTGAGGCTGCGGATGGTCACCTTGTTGTCGCCGTCCATCACGTAGGCGAAGGTGCCGTTGGTGCCGAACTGCATCGCGGCCGATGGCGCCAGCACCACGTCCTTCAAGGTGTCGGCCAGCAGGCGCACGTTGACGAACTGGTTGGGGAACAGCATTTCATCCTGGTTTTCGAACCCGGCCTTGAACTTCAGGGTGCCGGTGGTGGTGTCGATCTGGTTGTCCAGGCTGCTCAGCACGCCCACCGAGAGCTGCTGGGTGTCGCCGCGGTCCCACGCCTGCACCGGCAGCTGGGCCCCGCTGCGGTAGCGCGACAGCACGGTGCTCAGCTCGGTTTCCGGCAGGGTGAAGACCACGGTGATCGGCTGGGTCTGGGTGATCACCACCAGTGCCGTGGTGTCGTTGGCCGCCACCAGGTTGCCGACGTCCAGCTGGCGCAGGCCCAGGCGCCCGCTGATGGGGGCACGAATCCTGGTGAAGTCGAGGTTGAGCCTGGCATCGCCCACCGCCGCCTGGTTGGTCTTGATGGTGCCCTGGTACTGGGCTACCAGCGCGGCCTGGGTATCGAGGGTCTGCTTGGCGATGCTGTCTTCGGCGAACAGGCCCTTGTAGCGCTCAAGGTCGATCTGGGCGTTTTTCAGCTGCGCCTGGTTCTGTGCCAGGGTGCCTTCGGCCTGCTGCAGGGCGATCTGGTAGCTGCGCGGGTCGATCTCTGCCAGCAGGTCGCCGGCCTTGACCCGCTGGCCTTCCTTGAAGTTGATCTTGACCAGCTCGCCGCCCACGCGGCTGCGCACGTTGACCGTGTTGGTCGCGGTCACGGTGCCCAGGGCCTTGTAGTACAGCGGGAAGTCGCCCACGGTGGCCGGCGCCACACGCACCGGTACCGGCCCGCCGAACGCGCCGAAACCTGGCCGCCCGCCCCCCGGCTTGCCTGCGCCCGGGGCCTTGGTCGCCGGCGATGAGGGCCAGAATACCCAGCACAGGCCGGCAATCAGCAGCAGGACCAGCAGGCTCAGCAGCCAGCGACGGGAGTGACGAGGACGGGCGGTTTGCATCGGTTGATCGGCCATTGTGCGGAAAGACTTCTCTTGAGGAGGCTGAACGATAAGCAGTAGAGCGGTTTTAGCAAAGCGCCTTTACCGGCTATTTACCTAGAGCTGACGTTGGCAAAGTGCTGAACTATAAATAAAAACGGCCTGGGCTAAGGCCAGGCCGTTACAACTTTTTTCAAATAACCTTTCTATTTCAACACCGCCCCCCTGTGGGAGCTGGCTTGCCAGCGAAGGCATCCATGCGGTGCATGAAAACTCGCGGTGCCTGAATGCGTTACTTCAGTACCGCCAGCGCCGCGTCGTAGTTCGGCTCTTCGGCGATTTCCTTGACCAGTTCGGCGTGCAGCACCTTGTCGTTTTCGTCCAGTACCACGACTGCACGGGCAGTCAGGCCCTTGAGCGGGCCGTCGGCAATGGCCACGCCGTAGTTCTGGATGAATTCGGCACCACGCAGGGTGGACAGGTTCTTGACGTTTTCCAGGCCTTCGGCGCCGCAGAAGCGTGCCTGGGCGAACGGCAGGTCGGCCGAGATGCACAGTACCACGGTGTTGGCCAGTTCGTTGGCCTTGGCGTTGAACTGGCGCACCGAGGTGGCGCAGGTCGGGGTGTCGACGCTCGGGAAGATGTTCAGCACTTTACGCTTGCCGGCGAAGGAAGCCAGGGTCACGTCGGACAGGTCGCCCGCCACCAGGGAAAACGCAGGTGCCTGGGCACCGACTTTCGGCAGTTCGCCGTTGACCTGAACCGGGTTGCCTTTGAGAGTCACTTGAGCCATGAAAGAAGTCCTTATGCGGGGGTGAGTAAAGGACCAGAGTTAAGCATGAAAGTGCCCCGACACCTATGGGGCAGCGATAAATTGTTGAATATCCAGAGAGTTTTTGTGGACAAAGAGCGAGCAAGGGTGTGCACCCCTGCCCGCCCCCGGCCTCAGCCGACCAGCGAGTAGACGATGGCGCTGATGGCCACCAGGCCCACCACGACCACGAACACGTTGGACAGCGCGCCACTGTACTTGCGCATCGCCGGCACGCGGCGGATGGCGTACATCGGCATCAGGAACAGGATCGCCGCGATCACCGGGCCGCCGAACGACTCGATCATGCTCAGGATGCTGGGGTTGAGCGTGGCCACCACCCAGCAGATCACCAGCATGAAGGCTGCGGTGAACCGGTCCAGGGCCTTGGCGCCCGGCCGCTTGCCCGTCTTGAGCACCAGGCCCTTGAGGCCTTCGCTGGCACCGATGTAATGGCCCAGGAACGACTTGGCGATGGCGATGAAGGCAATCAGCGGTGCAGCGAACTCGATGGTCGGGTTGCTGAAGTGGTTGGCCAGGTACGACAGGATCGACAGGTTCTGCGCCTTGGCCTCGGCCAGTTGCGCCGGGTTCAGGGTGAGCACGCAGCTGAACACGAAGAACATCACCATCGCCACCATCAACAGGTGCGCGCGCCGCAGGATCTGCCCGCTGCGCTCGTCGGCGTGCTCGCCGTAGCGGCGTTTCTGGTCCACGGCAAAGGCCGAAATGATCGGCGAGTGGTTGAACGAGAACACCATCACCGGAATCGCCAGCCACAGGGTGTGCACGAATGCCGACCCCGATGGCAGCTCGGTGGCGGTCGTGAGGATGCCGCCGTTCCAGTGCGGTATCAGGAACACCGCCAGCAATGCCAGGGCCACGATGAAGGGGTACACCAGCAGGCTCATGACCTTGACGGTGGCCTGCTCGCCGCAGCGCACGATGACCAGCAGGCCCAGGATCAGCACGAACGACAGCAGCACCCGCGGCGGCGGCGCCATGTGCAGTTGATGCTCCATGAAGCTGCTGACCGTGTTGGTCAGGGCCACGCTGTAGATCAGCAGGATGGGGAAGATGGCCAGGAAGTACAGCAAGGTGATGCAGGCGCCGGCGCTGAGGCCGAAATGCTCCTCCACCACTTCGGTGATGTCGGCACCGTCACGCCCCGAGAGCACGAAGCGGGTCAGGCCACGGTGTGCGTAGTAGGTCATCGGGAAGGCCAGCAGCGCGAGGATCAGCAGCGGCCAGAAGCCGCCGAGGCCGGCGTTGATTGGCAGGAACAGCGTGCCGGCACCGATGGCGGTACCGAACAGGCCCAGCATCCAGGTGGTGTCCTGCCGGGCCCAGCTACCTAGGGCGGCGGGGGTCGATTCGAAGCGTTGATCAACGCTCGGGGCCTGCTCATTCATCCGGGTGCAACTCCGCTCGCAAGACTGCAACATCGCTGGGAGTGGCCAAACAGACGCATCGGCGCACCCCAGCTGTAAAAGAGGGGCGCGATTGTGCGCGCTTTGGTTGCACTTGCAAAGCCCTTGCCGAGGAGTGGTTGCACCTGCCGGCAACGCATCGCCGGTCAAGCCCGCCCCCACAAGGCCATCACTGTATGTGGGGGAGCGGGCTTGAGCCGGGACTGGCCGTTATGCGGTCTTGTGCACCGCCGCGAACGCTTCGGCCACCTGCTGCAGGTTGTCCGGGCGCACGCCCGACATGCACACCCGGCCGCTGTCGATCAGGTACACGCCGAACTCGTCACGCAGCCGGCGCACCTGTTCCACGCTGAAGCCGGTGTAGCTGAACATGCCGCGCTGGCTCAGGAAGAAGTCGAAGTTCTGACCCGGCAGCAGCACCGCCAGTGCATCCACCAGCGCCTGGCGCATGTCCAGGATACGCAGGCGCATCCCCTCCACTTCAGCCTGCCACTGGGCATTCAGGCCGGCATCGCCAAGCACCGTCGCAACCAGTTGCGCACCGAAGTTGGGCGGGCTGGAGTAGTTGCGGCGCACGGTCGCCTTGAGCTGGCCCAGCACGCTCTGCGCGGTGGCGCTGTCGTCACAGACCACCGACAGGCCGCCAACCCGCTCGCCATACAGCGAGAAGATCTTGGAGAACGAGTTGCTGACCAGGCACGGCACGCCGGCGCGGGCAAACTCGCGAATGGCGTAGGCGTCGGCGTCCAGGCCTTCACCGAAGCCCTGGTAGGCGATATCGAGGAACGGAATCAGCTCGCGCGCCTTGACCACCTCGATCACCTGCTGCCATTGCGCCTGGTTCAGGTCGACCCCGGTCGGGTTGTGGCAGCACGGGTGCAGCAGCACGATGCTGTTGGCCGGCAGGGTCTGCAGGGTGGCGAGCATGCCGTCGAAGTCCAGGCCACGGGTGGCCGGGTCGAAGTACGGGTAGGTGTTGACCTTGAACCCGGCGCCTTCGAAGATCGCGCGGTGGTTGTCCCAGGTCGGGTCGCTGACCCATACCTGCGAGTCGGCGAAATAGCGCTTGAGGAAGTCGGCACCGACCTTCAGCGCACCCGAGCCGCCCACGGTCTGCACGGTGGCCACACGTGCGCCACCCACGGCCGGGTGATCGGCGCCGAACAGCAGCGCCTGGATCGCCTGGCGGTAGCTGCCCAGGCCTTCCATCGGCAGGTACAGCGAGGCTTCGTGGGGCTGGTCGGCCAGGCGTTTTTCCGCCTCGCCCACTGCCGCCAGCTGTGGCACCACACCGGCGGCGTCGTAATACAGGCCGATGCTCAGGTTGACCTTGTTGGCACGCGGATCGGCCTTGAAGGTCTCCATCAGGGAGAGAATCGGATCGCCGGCATAGGCATCGACATGTTTGAACACAGCGTGCAGCTCCTTGGGTCTGGGCAAATCGTGAAAGACGCTGCCGAGGATACCTGTAGCCGCCGATTTGTGACATGACCCTGGATGCAACTGATCAGTGCAGCTGCGCATGCATCCGCCGGCGAAAAGGCCGCGGGTCACCCCTTGGCCAACACCTGCAACTGCTCAAACTCCTGCGCCGTCACGCTCACCCCGTCCCGCGCCGACGCCTCGCGCTCACGCAAGCGCCGCTCGCCGGGCATGCGGGTCAGGCCTACCGCCTGCATCTGTTCCACCAGTTCACGGCTGCGCTCGGCAAAACGGCTGCCTTCGGCCTTGGTCGGGTCGATCACGATCACCAGTTGCCCGGTCCACGGGGTCTTGGCGCCCGGGTGCTGCGACCAGTCGAACTCGAACGAGAAGTTGCCGCCGGTCAGCGCCGCGGCCAGCAACTCGACCATCATCGACAGCGCCGAGCCCTTGTGCCCGCCAAAGGGCAGCAAGGCACCCCCGTCGAGAATCGCCTGCGGGTCGCAGGTCGGCTGCCCGTCGCGGTCCACGCCCATGCCTTCGGGCAACTGCTCGCCCTTGCGCGCGGCAATCTGCACGTCACCATGGGCCATGGCGCTGGTGGCCATGTCGAACACGATCGGCGCATGCCCGGCACAGGGTGCGGCGAACGCGATGGGGTTGGTACCGAACAGTGGCTTGCGCGCGCCGTGCGGCACCACGCAGGTCATGCTGTTGACCACGCTCAGGGCCACCAGGCCTTCTTCGGCAAAGGGCTCGACATCCGGCCACAGGGCCGCGAAGTGATGCGAGTTGTGTATCGCCAGCACAGCAATGCCGGCACTGCGGGCCTTTTCCACCAGCAGCGCCCGCGCCGCCTCAAGCGCCGGCTGGGCAAAACCGCCCCCGGCATCGACCCGTACGTAGCCGCTGGCCACGTCCTGCACCTGGGGCACCGCCGTGCCGTTGACCCAGCCACTGGCCAGGGTCGACACATAGGCGGGAATCCGGAATACCCCGTGGCTATGGGCGCCGTCGCGCTGGGCGCTGGCGCAGTTGGCGGCCAGCGTGCGGGCAACCGATTCGCTGGTGCCGTGGCGCACGAAAATCTGCTGCAACAGGCGCTCGAGGTCGGCCTGGGGCAAGTGGTGAACAGCTGCGGACATCTGAAGCTCCCTTGTTGGAATTGGTATGGGCGACAGCAGTGAGCGATAGCGGACTTTCCTCTGATTGACAGCAAACTGTCAAATGTTGACTTGATGACAGAAAACATTCATTTTCTATTCCCAGCGCAACCGTCGTCGAGAATCGTCCGTGAGCCAACCGATCAAGCAACGCCTGGAAAACAGCCTGCAACATGCGGCGGCCTCGGGTCGCAAGATCGCCACGTACATGCTCGCCCATTTCACCGACCTGCCCTTCGAGACCTCGGCCAGCCTGGCGGCAAAAATCGGCGTCAGCGAATCGAGTGTCGGGCGTTTCTGCCGCTCGCTCGGCTACGAGCACCTCAAGGCCCTCAAGCACGATCTCAAGGACGACCTGGGCGATGGCCCATGGCTGGTCGGTGATCGGTTGCAAGAATTTCGCCAACAACAGGGCAAGGACGACATCGACCGCGCGCGCAGCCTCGAGCTGGAGGTCGCCGCCCTGGTGCGGGTCTACGAGTACAGCCGCACCGAGGCCTGGCACACCGTGGCCCGGCGCCTGGCCGAACGGCGTCGGGTATTCATTGCCGGGTTCCAGACCGAGCGCGGTATCGCCCAGTGCATGAGCCACCTGCTGCAATACCTGCGCGATGGCGTGCAGGTGGTGGACGGCAGCGCCGGGCACTTCGGCGAAGTGCTGCTCAGCGCCTCGCACGACTGTGCGCTGGTGGTGTTCGAGGCGCGCCGCTACTCGCGCCACGCCCTGGTGCTGTGTCGCAAGGCACGCGAAGCGGGCATCCCGGTAACACTGGTTACCGACACCTTCTGTGACTGGGCCGATGCCAACGCCGACGAGGTGTTTCGCATCCCCACCGAATTCAATCTGTTCTGGGAGTCCACCGCGACGATGCTGTCGTGGGTACACCTGATGGTCAACGAGGTCTGCAAGAAGCTCGGGCCGGATGTTGAAAAACGCTTGGAAGCAACTGCCGCTCTACACAACGAATTCGTTGGCTACACGTCAACGAGCAAACAATAGCAAGAGTGCAATCAACCACGAGGTGTTTCATGAAACCCGTCCTCCGCTTTGCAGGCGCATGCGCGCTGCTGTTCGCCGGCATCACCTCGGCCCAGGCCGAAACCCTGAAGATCGCCACCGAAGGCGCCTACCCGCCGTTCAACTACGTCGACTCCAAGAACCAGCTGCACGGCTTTGACGTGGACATCGCCAAGGCCCTGTGCGAACAGATGAATGTCGAGTGCACCGTGGTGGCCCAGGACTGGGAAGGCATCATCCCGGCGCTGATGGCCAAGAAGTACGACGCCGTGGTGGCCTCGATGATCAACACCGAAGAACGCCGCAAGAAAATCGCCTTCACCAACCACTACTACAAGACACCGCTGTCGGTCGCAGTGCCCAAGGACAGCGAGATCACCGACGCGCAGACCGACTTCAAGGGCTACACGGTGGGCGCGCAGTCCTCCTCCACCCAGGCGATCTACGCCGAAGACGTGTATGGCAAGGCCGGTGCCGACGTCAAGCTGTACCCGACCCTGGACGAAGCCAACGCGGACCTCGCTGCCGGGCGCCTGGACGGGGTGATTGCCGACAAGTTCCCGCTGCTCGAATGGCTGGGCAAGGCAGGCAAGGACTGCTGCAAGATCCTGGGTGACGTCAAGGGCACCACCGCCGATGCCTCGATCGCCGTGCGCAAGGAAGACGAGGCGCTGCGCGAGCGCCTGAACAAGGCCCTGGACGAGATCGTCGCCAACGGGACTTACCAGAAGATCTCCAGCAAATACTTCGACTTCGATATCTACCAGTAAGACCGCATTCGCTGGCAAGCCAGCTCCCACAGGGTTTTGCGTCAACCGCGACCCTGTGGGAGCCGGCTTGCCGGCGAAGAGGCCCTGTTGTCTTGCCGAGGGTTCGCGCATGATCGAACAACTGTCCCTGTTATCCTTTGCCAGCGGTGGCTGGGGCCAGGCCCTGCTGGCCGGCGCCCTGGTGACCATTTCCCTGGCCCTGGCCTGCCTGCCCATCGGCCTGCCGCTGGGCCTGGGCGTGGCGCTGGCCGCCCGCTCGAAAAAACGCTTTCCGCGCGCCTGGGCCACCGTGTTCTCCACGGTATTTCGCGGCCTGCCCGAACTGCTCACGCTGTTGATCATCTATTACGGCTGCCAGATCGCCGCGCAGAAGATCCTCACCGCCATGGGCTACGAGGGCGAGGTGATGATCAATACCTTCCTCGCCGCCATGATCGCCTTCAGCCTGGTGTTCGCCGCGTTTTCCAGTGAAATCTGGCTGGGCGCGTTCAAGACCATTCCCAAGGGCCAGTACGAGGCCTCGGCCGCGCTGGGCCTGAGCAAAACCACCACCTTCCGCAAGGTGGTGTTCCCGCAGCTGGTGCGCATCGCCCTGCCGGGCCTGTCGAACAACTGGCTGTCGCTGCTCAAGGACACCTCGCTGGTGTCGACCATCTCGCTGGTCGACCTGATGCGCCAGACCAACCTGGCCGTCAGCGTGACCAAGGAGCCGATGTTCTTCTACACCGTCGCCTGCCTGGGCTACCTGCTGTTCTCGGCGCTGTCGGGCCGGGTCTTCGCCTATATCGAACGCCACACCAGCCGTCACCTGCGGAGTGCACGCACATGAATCTCGATGCCCTGCTGGCGTTCTTCGTCGACCCCGACCTGCTCGAACGCTACGGCCCGCGCTTTATCGACGGGCTGCTGGTCACCGGCAAACTGGTGGCCATCTCCTTCACCCTGGGCGCCCTGCTGGGCCTGCTGCTGGCGCTGGCGCGGCTGTCGAACAACGTGCTGCTGCAACGCCTGAGCGCCGGCTACATCTACTTCTTCCGGGGCTCGCCGCTGCTGGCGCAGCTGTTTCTGCTGTACTACGGGCTGGGCTCGCTCAAGAGCTTCTGGCAGGACGTCGGCATGTGGTGGTTCTTCCGCGAAGCCTGGTACTGCACCCTGCTGGCCTTCACCCTGAACACCGCCGCCTACCAGGCCGAGATCTTTCGCGGCAGCCTGATGGCCGTGGCCCCCGGGCAATACGAGGCGGCCAGGGCACTGAGCCTGAAGCGCTCGACGACCTTCTTCAAGGTGATCCTGCCGCAGTCGCTGATCGTGGCCATCGGCCCGCTGGGCAACGAGCTGATTCTGATGATCAAGGCCAGTGCAATCGCCTCGCTGGTGACCATCTACGACCTGATGGGCGTGACCAAGCTGGCCTTCTCGCGCAGTTTCGACTTCCAGATCTACCTGTGGGCCGCGGTGCTCTACCTGCTGATCGTGGAGATCGTGCGCCGCAGCCTCAAACACATAGAAGCCCGACTGGGCCGCCACCTGCGCTGAACCGTAGCCGTAGAGGATTTTTTCATGCATTGCCAAACCATCGTTCTGGGCGCCGGTATCGTCGGTGTTTCCACGGCCCTGCACCTGCAAGCACGCGGGCGCAAGGTGATCCTGATCGACCGTGACGAACCGGGCAGCGGCACCAGCCACGGCAATGCCGGCCTGATCGAGCGCTCCAGCGTGATCCCCTATGCCTTCCCGCGCGAGCTGTCCAAGCTGCTGCGCTACGGCCTCAACCGCCAGCCCGACGTGCGCTACAGCTTCAGCTACCTGCCCAAGGCCGCGCCCTGGTTGCTGCAGTACTGGAAGAACTCTGCCCCGGCGCCCCTGGCCGAGGCCACCCGCGCCATGCTGCCGCTGGTGCAGCGCTGCGTCGAGGAACACGACGCACTGATCGAGGCTGCTGAACTGGGCGCCATGGTGCAGGCCAAGGGCTGGATCGAGGTGTACCGCACCCAGCCTGCCCTGGCCCAGGCCGTGGCCGATGCCCAGGCGCTCAAGCCCTACGGCCTGCAGTTCGAGATTCTCGACAAGCAGCAACTGCACGATCGCGAACCGGACCTGAGCGCCAACGCCGTGGGCGGCATCCACTGGCTCGACCCCAAGACCGTGAGCAACCCCGGCGGCCTCACCCGCGGTTACGCGGCGCTGTTCGTCAAGCGCGGCGGGCAGTTCATCCAGGGCGATGCGCGCACCCTGCGCCAGGTGGCCAGCGAATGGCAGGTCGACACCCGCCAGGGCCCGGTCACTGCACCGGAGGCGGTGATCGCGCTGGGCCCGCAGGCCGGCGAGCTGTTCCGCCCGCTGGGCTACGACATCCCGCTGGAGGTCAAGCGCGGCTATCACGTACATTTCCATGCCAAGGCCGGTGCTGCGCTCAAGCATTCACTGTGCGACGTGCAGGGCGGCTTCGTGCTGGCACCGATGGCCCAGGGTATTCGCCTGACCACCGGCATCGAGTTCGCCGCCAGCGACGATGCGGCCAACGAGGTCCAGTTGCAGCGCTGCGAAGCCATCGCCCGCCAGCTGTTCCCGCTGGGCGAGCGCACCCAGGACGCGCCGTGGCTGGGCCGACGCCCCTGCCTGCCGGACATGCGCCCGGTGATCGGCCCGGCGCCGCGGCACAAGGGCCTGTGGTTCAACTTCGGCCACGCCCACCACGGCCTCACACTGGGCCCGGTATGCGGGCGCCTGCTGGCAGAAATGATCACCGGCGAAAACACCTTTACCGACCCGACGCCCTATGGCGCCGACCGCTTCGAACACTGAGATCGCGGAGAACAACAACATGACCGCACCACTGAGCCTTGCCGCTGCACGCCCCGACACGCACCCCGACCCGCGCAAGGTCGTGGTGAGCATCGACGGGCTGAACAAGTTCTATGGCGACTTTCACGTACTGCGCGACGTCGACCTCAAGGTGCGTGAAGGTGAGCGCATCGTGCTGTGCGGGCCGTCCGGCTCGGGCAAGTCGACGCTGATCCGCTGCATCAACCGCCTGGAGATCGCCGAAAAAGGCACCCTGCTGGTCAACAACACCGACCTGGCACTGACCACGCGCCAGGCCGCCGAGGTGCGCAGCGAGATCGGCATGGTGTTCCAGCACTTCAACCTGTTCCCGCACATGAGCGTGCTCGACAACTGCACCCTGGCGCCGATGAGCGTGCGCGGCCTGTCGCGCAAGGAGGCCGAGGAGCGGGCACGGTTCTACCTGAACAAGGTGGGCATCGAGAGCCAGGCGGGCAAGTATCCCAGCCAGCTGTCGGGCGGGCAGCAGCAGCGCGTGGCAATCGCCCGGGCGCTGTGCATGAAGCCAAAGATCATGCTGTTCGACGAGC
This sequence comes from Pseudomonas sp. UBA7500, assembly GCF_002478435.1. Classification (NCBI taxonomy): domain Bacteria; kingdom Pseudomonadati; phylum Pseudomonadota; class Gammaproteobacteria; order Pseudomonadales; family Pseudomonadaceae; genus Pseudomonas; species Pseudomonas sp. UBA7500. Next base: position 44,454 of record NZ_DLNW01000021.1, read on the forward strand.
CGACCTCGGCACTGGACCCGGAGATGGTCGCCGAAGTGCTGGATGTGCTGGTCAAGCTTGCCGACACCGGCATGACCATGCTGTGCGTGACCCACGAAATGGGCTTTGCGCGACAGGTGGCCGAGCGCGTGCTGTTTCTGGACGGCGGGCAGATCATCGAGGATGCCCCGCCCGAGGCGTTCTTCAACAACCCGCAGAGTGATCGGGCCAAGGGCTTCCTGGCGCAGATTCTGCACTGAAGCCGCTGACCTTTCGCGGGTCACGCCCGCTCCCACAGGGGCTCACGCCGGCCTTGTGGGAGTGGGCTTGCCCCGCGAAAGGCCCACCACGTACTACGCCTAGCGCGCCTGCATCTTCGACTTGATGAACCCGGCCACGAACGTCAGCACCGCGCCGCCGGCACCACCGCCGACGATGCTGCTGATGATCGCCGCCATGTCCAGCGACCCGCCAGCCCCCATGGCGGCCCCGGGCTCACCGGTGATCGCGGCCAGTATCTGGCCCACGATCACCCCGCCCACCCCGCCGAAGATCGAATTGAGCAACGGCCCCATGCTCTGCTTGCTCATGCCGGCGGCATTGCCGCCTACCACACCACTGATGACCTGAATGACCAGACTCACGATGTCCATGGCTATACCCCTGCGCAGCGCTGATTGAGTGACGGCTCAGCTGCGACTACGACTACAGGCACTACCGGCGGCATCGAGACGTCTCGATCCGATCAACGACAGCCAGCTGTTGCGGATACGCGAAGTATAGGACAGGTACACGCCCTGCCCTTGCCCCCTCACACGTCGAAGTTCATGCGCCGCAGCCGCGCATCGATGGCCGGCGCGTTGAGCGCGCGGTTGAACACCAGGGCCAGCAGCAGCGAAAGCGGCACCAGCGTGGGCAAGGCCCCCAGCATGCCGACCAGCGCATTGGGCAGCATGTGCTGCAGGCGTGGCCCGTCCCGCAACAGGGCGATCGGCGTGTCCGGGAACAACGCCAGCAGCGGCATCAGGCAGAAGGCCAGCACCACGGCGGCCAGCAGCCGATTGCCCGGGCCCTTGCCCATGAAGCGGTTCATGCGGTGCCACAGCATGTCCTTGAACAGCCAGGTGCACAGCAGCCCCACGCCCACCAGCATCACCCCGTTGATCGGACTGGTGAACGGCAGCACCAGGTAGTGCTTGAACATGGCCCACACCGTGGCCGGGCCATCGGCCCTGAACAGCACCTGCGGCCCGCCGAACTTCACCTCCAGAAGCTTGCCCGCGCTGAAAAAGAACAGCACCAGCATCAGCAGGCTCAGCCGCCAGAAGTAACCCAGCGCACGGCGCAGCACCAGCCTGGGCTCCAATTTGCTGCGCAGGGCCGTCTGCTGGTCCGAGGCGTTCTTGCGCAGCGCGAAGAAGCGATTGGCCTGCTCGGGGCTGACCGTGCCGTTTTTCACGTCCGACAGCTGGCTGACGTAATTCACGTGTCCAGACTCCTCGATCATGCGCCGGGCCACCGAACGCTCACTGGCCAGGGCCACCTGTTCGATGTCTGCCGGGTTTTCCAACTGCTCGATCACCCTGTCGAAGTAGCTGGCGGCCAGCCCGTCATCGAACACCACATGCCGGTAGCGGCCAAGCATGTTGCAACGGATGCTGCGCCGTCCGGCACGCACCTGGGCCTGGCTGTAATAGCAGGTGCCGTCCACGCTCAGTACCAGGTCGCCCTTCTCGGGTGTATTGTCCGGGTAATAGGGCGCGGCGAACCCTTCGGCAGCCCGCTCGATGGTTTCGGGCTCATCCCCCCACTCGTCGACGTAAGGCTTGAGCCAGGTATCGTTGGACTTCAGGTGCACCGAATTGCCGACCGCCTTGGCCGACACCTCCAGGGTGTAGCGGGTGCAGATGAACTTGTCGCCCAAACAGCCGCCGCAGGTCACCTGCCCCCCCATGCAGCCGCACGCCACAGAGCCGCCCACACAACTGGGGCAGTTGTCGCCGCCTGCGCCCATGCAGTAGGCACAACTGCCACTGCCGGTGCGGCCGGAGCCGCCACAGCCCCAGCACTGGGTGCGGCCCTTGCCGCTGCAACTGCTGCATCTTAGCTTGCAACTGCCGTTGCACGCAGTGCAGCGCTGCTTGCCGTAACCGCTGCAGGTGCCGCAGGTATGGCTGGTGTAGAGCGGGTCCAGGGCAAACAGCTTCACCTGCTGGCTGCGCAGAAAATGCGCGGGATTGCTGCCCAGCCCCTTGAGCACACGGTTCTTGTAATGCGCCGCGCCCCTGCCCAGCAGCACTTGACGCTGCTCGGCCATCGACTGCTCGAGCTGGTGTTCGCTCACCGAATTGATCCGCAGCCCCACCGAAGCCGACTCGCGGCGCACTTCGGTCACCAGGCTCCAGCGCCGGCTCACGCTCACCGCGCGCCCCTTGTCCTCGACCTGCTGCACGGTCAGCTCGAGATCGGAGGTGTCATAGCCGCACCCCTGCAGGCGGCTGCGCAGTGCTTGCTCCACGGTGCGGGTGAATGCCTGGGTCATCGTCTACTCCGTCTCAATGCGCGCGTCCTGTTTTCGCCTGCTGGCGTAACGCCACAGAATGCCACGCCGCCCCTGGCGTGCGCTACGCGTCACGTTTCGGTTGTCAGCAATTCTTGTAGGAAACTGCCCAATATGTAGCCCTGTGCTACCATCCCGCGCAGCGGGTCACGCGCGCCATCAGTACAGGGAAGCACTCTTTGAAACACCACACCCCCTCACGTTTCAGCGCACTCGCCCTGGCCTGCTGGCTAATGGCCGGGCTCGCCTTCCAGGCATCCGGCGCGCTGGCCGACCAGTTGATCGGCACCCACCCCTCGGCTGCCGGCCCGATCAACCACATGGAAACCCCGCAGGGGCACGCCTACCTCACGCTGCCCCAGCGCAAGCTGCAATTGCAGCTGCCAGCGCAGTGGCGCGAAACCAATGTGGAGGGCACCTACGACCTGCAGGGCGAAACCGCCGTGGTGCTCAGCTACCGCACGCCGCAATGCGACTCGCAAAGCGCGCTGGTGGTGTTGTCCGGCACCTCGGCGTGGGGGCCTTACCGCCTGGGCGGCTGTTCCGACATGCTGGCCTTGCAGCGCGCCGAAGACGGCAAAAGCCTGGTGGCGATGCAGCTCAACGGCACGCAGTCGGCGGCCTGGACCTACTCGTCGCTCGACCGGCAGTTTCGCGGCCCGCTGCGGGTCGCCCTGCCGAACCTGCTCAAGGGCCTGGCCAAGGCGACACCAACCCCTGCCAGGGCCGCAGCGCCACGCCCTGCACCCGTCCAGCACGCCGTGGCCCCGACGCCCCCGCCGCAACCCAAGCCCGCGCCCGCGGTGGCCAGGGTCGAAGCCAAACCGCCAACGCCTGCCCCGGCAGCAGCGCCATCGGCCGCGCCGCAGGTCACGCCCCAGGTCGCCACTGAAGTGGTCGACCGCGCCAAAACCGCGGCGCCAGCCCAGCGCCGGGTGACGCTCGACCTGACCTCCGAGCTGGAACACTAGCCGTGAACAGCCGCCTGTCGCCCGACCTGACGGGCCGGCCATGGCGCGGGTGGCTGCGCCGGCCTGTCGTGGCACGTGCGTCAACGCCCCGCCAGCAGCAACGCTTCGTGGCCCGCCTGATGCTGGGGCTGACGCTGTGTTACCTGCTCGTCGAGATGGGCTTCAACGCACGCCTGCTGGATGTGGTGGGCGGGCTGGCCAGCCCCGCGCAGGTCGAGTCGATCGAAGTCTACGGACGCCTGATCGCCGGCACCGCCGTGGCCCTGCTGGGCCTGGGCTGGGTACTGAAAAAGGCCTGCAGCCAGTACTGGAGCCTGGGCCGCACGCTGGCCTGGTCTGCGCTGACGGTGGGCAGCTGCCTGCTGGTGGTGTTTTATGCGCAGTTGGCCCTGATCAACCACCTGGTCGCCACCTCCACCCCGCAGGAGCGTGCCCGCGCCGTGCTGGGCGTGCCCATCAGCTACCTGTTGGTGCATCGCGAGTTCGGCCTGAAGGGGCTGGAGCTGGGCACCGACGACTACAAGCGCCCCGAGGGCAAGACCCTGCTGGCCACCCTGCCGATCCTGCTGCAGTCGGTCGATCGCCTCGAAGAGCGGGTGCGCCAGCAGGGCCTGGCCTTCTTCGAACTGTTCGCCGAAACCCGCCGCGGCCCGCTGGCCGACAACTACCAGCGTTACCGCGAGGCCCTGGCCGAGCTGGACGAGCTGTACGGCAACTACCGCCAGGGCAGCCAGCGCTACCTGGACGCCACCAGCCCGGCCGCCATCGCCCGGCATCAGCAACAGGCCTGGGACGATTACGTACAGACCCTCAAGCAGCGCAATCGCCGCCTGACCCCAGGCAACGTGCCGCGCCGGCACTGGCCGCAGGTGCGCCGCATGCTGGATGACAAGGGCATTCAGGTGGGTGACAACTGGCAACCCGGCGACCGCGCCGGCTTCAACCTGGCCGTGGCCAAGCGCGTGCAGGGCCATGCCAGCGGCGCCTACGGCACCGAGCTGTTCAAGCATATCCAGGGCGACTGGATCAAACCCGGCCTGTCGCGCCAGGGGTTCTTCGCCGACACGGCGATCCAGCAGCGCTGGCGTAGCGCGCTGTACCTGCCCGACAGCCTGTCACTCAAGCCCGACTGGTCGCTCGACGCCTATGAACAGGCGATCTACCGCCCGACCCTGCGCCTGGATGCCCAGCAACTGCTCGACGAACGCCTGGTCGAGCCGGCCCGCTATGGCGAGCGCAACGACAAGGCCGACATCGGCCGAGACAGCTACCGCGCCCTGATCGTGCCGATGATCGCCCTGCTGTTCTCGTTGCTGGGGGCCTTCACCCACCTGTTCAAATGCACCCTGTTCGCCCTGCGCGCCGTGCGCCCGGTGCCGCGTCGCGCCTACTGGGGTGCGCTGGCGGTGTACGCGGTGGTGGTGCTGGCGCTGCCGATGCCGTTCAGCAACAAGGTCACCGAACAGCCGCTGTTTCTCACCCTCAAGCAGCGAGGCGCCAGCACCCTGGGCGCCATGGGCTGGGTGATCGCCCACGGTGCGCAGTGGACCGCCCAGGTGCAGCCGCTGTTCTACCCGCTCAACGAAGCGATTCGCCTGCACCTGCTGCAAGGCCTGAGCTACGGCTACCACGACAACGACTGATGACAGCGCCCCGCCACGGCCTGAAAGGAGCCCCACCTTGACCCGCTCGACCACCCTTACCCTTGTACTACTGGCTGGCAGCGTGCTGCTCGGCGGCTGCCAGAACTCGCAGATGGGCAGCACCGCACTGGGCGGTGCTGCCGGCTGCCTGGGCGGCGCGATCATTGCGGTCGGCACCGGCGGCAAGCCCGGTGTGGGCTGCGCCATTGGTGCCGCGCTGGGCGCCCCCAGTGGCTACTACATCGGCCGCCAGAAAGACCTGCAGCAGGCCCGGCAGGTGCAGGCCGACATCGAGCGCCAGTCTGCCGACGTAGCCGCCGTGCAGGTCAGTACCCGCCAGGTCGCGGTGCCGGCCGACGAGCGCAATGCGGTGGGCGCCGCCAGCATCGATGCCGTCGACTCCATGCAGGTGAACGTACCCCAGGCCCTGGTCAACAAGCGCGACAAGCGCCTCAAGGAGCCCCTGGGCCGTGTCGGCAGCTACGTGTCCGGTGCCCGCAGCAAGGCCAATGTGGTGGTCACCACCCGCAGCAAGGGCGACTTCAACTACATCGTCAGAACCATCAAGAGCGGCTACAACGGCAAGGTCGCCACCGACAAGGTCACCTACCAGTACCGCGAGCAGACCCGCGGCACCCAGTCGGCGATTCAGGTCATGCACGACGCCCAGGCTTAAGCCTTCCAACTCCAGTGGAGAACAGCAAGCATGCAGGATTTCAAGATTCAACGCCCCGACCCGGATGGCCGCGCAAAGCCGCAAAGCAAGCCGCAAAGCCAACCGCAGCAGCCCGACAGCACCGACCACACGGCCTACTACAAGCCGCGCCACCGCCAGGCGCAGCAGAACCAGAGCACCTACACCCGCAGCAGCGACAACGGCCCGATGCTGGTCTACGTGCTGTACCTCATCAGCCTGCTGGTGGTGGTCACCGCGCCTGCCGGGCTGGTCTACGCCTACCAGAGCCGCGCTGGCGCAAATGACCTGGACCGCAGCCACTACACCTTCCAGATCCGCATGTTCTGGATCGGCCTGTTGCTGCTGGGGGTGGGCGTCATCGGCATACCCTTCGTGTTCGGCTGGTTCGTGCTGGTCGGCTGGGCTGTCTGGCTGCTGTATGCAATCACCACCGGCATGCGGCGCTGGCGCAAGGGCCAGCCGGCCAGCTGAGGCCTGGTTGCCTACGCCGAAAGTCGTACGTTAAATATAATGAACTACCAAGCACGCTAACAATTGACATTAATCCTTATAAAACAAGGTATTGGGTTGTATTTCTAGAAACAACATAATGAAATTAGCCTGCCACAGGGTAAAGCCGTTTGACATATTTAACGGCTCTGGCAAGCTATGTCACAGGTTTCGACCGGGAGTCGCCCTTCCAGGCGCTCTCGGCAGTGCTCGAAACCTCAGGTAGCGTCAGCGGTTCCCGATGCGCCTGCACAACAATGACAGGCCGAGCCTGTCCCAAGGTGACATATGCCCAACAGCAACATTGGCAATAAGAATCAGACCCTGCGCAAGCCTGTCGTGCTCATGACCATGGGTGCCCAGGAACGCAAGGGCCATGCCTACCAGGTAATGACCCACAAATACATCCAACCCCTGGTCGACCATGCCGGATGCGTGCCGGTTCTGGTTCCGACCTGCTGCGGTACCGAAGACCTCGAGCAGTACCTGGACATGGCCGACGGCGTGTACCTGACCGGTGCCGGCAGCAACATCGACCCGGCGCTGTATGGCCAGGAGAACGAAACCCCGGGCAAGGCCCAGGACCGCGACCGCGACCTGTTCGACCTGCCGCTGGTGCAACTGGCCATCGCCCGTGGCCTGCCGATCTTCGGTATCTGCCGCGGCATGCAGGAAATCAACGTGGCACTGGGCGGCGACATCTACCAGAAGGTCTATGCCGAACCAGGCTTCAACGATCACCGGGAGAACCCCGACGATCCGGTTGATGTGCAGTACAGCCAGGTTCACAGCGTGCGCCTGGAAGCCGGCAGCTGGCTGCGAGAACTGCTGCAGAGCGATGAAATCCGCGTCAACTCGCTGCATGGCCAGGGCCTGAAG